>CAZCFU010000001.1:0-79901 GCA_964498005.1 uncultured Oscillospiraceae bacterium
GGCCCATGGTCTATTATCTCATTATCTGCCGCTCGCTCACCTATGCCCAGCGCACTGCCCAGGTGCTGGAGCGGGTGGGCATTTCCGGCTCTGTCCAGCGCTCGCCCAAGGTCATCTCCAAGGAGGGCTGCGGCTACTGCGTGCGCGTTCCGGAGCGGCGGCTGACCGACGCGCTCACGGTGCTGCGCCGGGAGGGCATGGCCCCCAAGCAGGTGTTCCTCCAGACGGCGGAGGGGGAGTACAGTGAGGTGAAGCCATGATCTATTTCGACAGCGCCGCCACCACATTGGAAAAGCCCCGGGAGGTGCCCCGGGCCTCCGCCTGGGCCATGACCCACCTGGCCAGCCCCGGCCGGGGAGGGCACGCCCCGGGCATGGGGGCGGCGGATCTGATGTACCAGATGCGGGAGCAGGCCGCCCGGCTCTTTCATGTGGGCGACCCGGAACAGGTGGCGCTTACCTATAACGCCACCCACGCTCTGAACGTGGCCATCCGCTCGCTGGTGAAGCCCGGGGGGACGGCGGTCATCTCCGGCTATGAGCACAACGCCGTCACGAGGCCCCTCCACGCCATTCCCGGCGTGAAGGTAAGGGTGGCGGCGGGGCCGCTGTTTGACAGCGACGGGGTGTTCGCCGCCTTCGAGCAGGCGGTCACGCCGGACGTGGACGCGGTGGTGTGCAATCATGTGTCCAACGTGTTCGGCTTCATCCAGCCGGTGGACCGCATCGCCCAGCTGTGCCGGGAGCGGGGTGTGCCCCTCATCGTGGACGCGTCCCAGTCCGCCGGCACGCTGAACGTGGATCTGGAGGGCTGGGGGGCGGCGTTTGTGGCCATGCCGGGGCACAAAGGGCTGTACGGCCCCCAGGGCACCGGCCTGCTGCTGTGCGGCGGGGACGCCCAGCCCTTGCTCTACGGCGGGACGGGGAGCCTTTCGATGAAACAGGATATGCCCGACTTCCTGCCCGACCGGCTGGAGGCGGGCACCCACAACGTGTGCGGCGCGGCTGGCCTGCTGGCGGGGATGAAGTACGTCAGCCGGACGGGCGCTGCCCGCATCCACCGCCACGAGCGGGAGCTGGCCGGCCGCATGATGGACCGGCTGGAGCGTGTACCCGGGGTGACCGTGTTCCGGGGCGGGGAAAGCCAGAGCGGCCTGTGCTCCATCGTCCTGGACGGCATGGACTGCGAGAAGGCGGGCGAGGAGCTGGCGAAGCGGGACATCGCGGTGCGGGCGGGCCTGCACTGCGCCCCCCTGGCCCACCGGACGGCGGGCACCCAGGATACCGGCACCATCCGGTTCAGCTTCTCCGCCTTCAACCGCCCGGATCAGGTGGATCGGGCGGCGGCGGTGATCCGCGCTCTGGCCGGGGCGGCGAAAAAATGAGGATTAAGGGCGCGGCGCGGGCCGCGCCCTTGTCCTTTGCCGCCGCTTTCCCATGAATTTTCTCTGAATTCTCCCCGATTCACTTGCCAACCTCAGCTGGATAAGATATAATACCCAATAATGCCGCAATGCGGCAATGGTTTGTCACGCACATTTTTCGGTGTGGGAAGGAGTGGCGCATATGGATGCCATTTTGCAGACAATACGGCTGGCGCCGGAATACCTCAGACTCATCGGCCTCACCGATATTCTGGATATGGCCATCATCGCCTTTGGCATCTATCACCTGTTCCGCTTTGTGCGCCGCAGCCGGTCCGGCCAGGTGGTCAAGGCCATCGCCTTCATCGTGGTGGCCATGGCGCTGGCCAACCTGTTCCACCTGCGGGTCATCCGCACGGTGCTGAACAACGCGGTGGAGCTGGGCGTCATCGCCCTCATCATCCTGTTCCAACCCGAGCTGCGCCGCTTTTTGGAGCAGATGGGCAGCGGCAAGATCAAGGAGCTGTTTGTGGCGGAGAGCTACAGCAACGATCTGGAGACCGCCATCAAGGAGACGGTGGAGGCCTACGCCTCCCTGTCCCGGGACAAGGTGGGGGCGCTGATGGTGTTCGAGCGGCGCACCCTGCTGGACGATGTGCTCAAGACCGGCACCACGCTGGACTGCCAGGTGTCCGCCGAGCTTTTAAAAAATCTCTTTTGGAATAAGGCCCCCCTCCACGACGGGGCGGTGGTCGTGCGCAACGGGCGCATCGTGGGGGCGGGCTGTATGCTCCCCCTGTCCGGCAACGTGAACCTGAGCCGGGATCTGGGTATGCGCCACCGGGCCGGCATCGGCATCAGTGAGAACTCGGATGCGGTGGTAGCCATCGTGTCCGAGGAGACGGGCTCTATCTCGGTGGCCATCAACGGGATGCTCAAGCGCCACCTGTCGCCGGAAACTTTGGAGCGGGTGCTGCGGGTGGAGCTCATGCCAGATGCCGAGGAGGAGAGCAAGCCCTCCGCCGCCGCCCGGCTGTCCAACGTATTCAAGGGCAAAAAGGGAGATAATTCCAATGGGAAAGAAGATTCTTGACAGCAAGATCCTATACATGATCCTCTCCATCCTCATCTCCCTGTCCCTGTGGATCTGGGTGACCTCCCGGGATGAGAACAAGGAGACGCAGCCCTTCCGTCTCCCCGTCACCTTTGAGGGGGTGGACATCCTGGAGGACCGGGGGCTGATGATCCTCAATGAGAACGTCACTGCCAGCATCACCGTGCGGGCCACGCCCATGATCCTGGCCGCCTTGAGCGACAATCCGCCCCAGATCATCGCCAACGTGTCCAGCATCAGTTCGGAGGGCACCCACCGGGTGGCCTATTCCACCCGCCTGCCCAGCGGCAGCGGCATCAGTGAAAACGATGTGGAATACATCAGCGGGGGCGGCGGCACCGTGGTGAATGTGGAGGTGGCCCGATCCCTGCGCCGGGAGGGCATTGAGATCCGGGGCGAGTGGCAGGGCACGACGGCGGAGGGCTATCTGGCCGGGGACAAGGACGACTTCCGGTTTGACCCGGGCACGCTGACCATCAGCGGCCGGGCGGAGCTGGTCAACCAGGTGGCCTACGCCAAGGTCATCGTCACCGGGGAGGATTTGACGGAGTCGGTGGGGGACTACTTCCCCTTCCAGCTCATCGGCGCCAGCGGCGACCCGCTGGATCTGGACATCAGCTGTGACGTGGACACGATCTACACGTCCTTCCCCATCCGGGCCACGGCGGAGATCCCCCTTGAGGTGAAGGTCACGCCCGGAGGCGGGCTGGGAGTGGACGATGTGGACATCCGGCTGGACACCGATTCCATCGTGGTGGCGGGCAGCCGGGAGGCGGTGGACGCCCTGGTAAACCTGGGGGCCATCACCGTGGCCAGCATCGATCTGGCCGCCCTGGAGGATGACGTGGCAGAAAACGGCAGTGAGCGGACCTACCCTGTCCCCCTCACCGATGAGTTGGAGAACGTCAGCGGCGTCACCGAGGTGACGGTCACGCTGAAGATACGCAAACAGGTGGAGACCCGGGAATTTGAGGTAAAGGCCGACCGCATCAGCACCACCAACGTTCCCGAGGGCTGGCGGCCCGGCATCATCACCCAGGTGCTCAAGGTGAAGATCCGGGGGACCACGGCCCTGCTGGACGAGCTCACCGAGGAGAACATCTGGGCGGTGGCCAATCTGCAGGAGATCAACGCGGCCAGCGGACAGCACACCGTGTCCGCCAGCGTCTATCTGAACAGCGCCGGTTCCGAGGGGGACGTGGGTGTGGTGAACCCCGCCGGCTATACGGTGGTGGTTTCCCTGGCCCAGGACGGCTGAGCGGTGTTCGGCTACGTTCGCCCCGCCCTGGAGAGGCTGGATCAGGAGCGGCGGGACGCCTACCAGAGCGCCTACTGCGGCCTGTGCCACGCGCTGGGGAAGCGGCACGGCCCGCTGGCCCGGCTGACCCTGCAATATGACTTTACCTTTCTGGCCATCCTGCTCACGGCGGGCGAGGGGGAGGGGGAGCGCGTCTGCCGCCGGTGCCCGGCGAATCCGCTCCGGAAGCCCCGGGCCTGTCTGGCGGGGCGTCAAATGGACGCCGCCGCCGACCAGAGCGTCATCCTCACCTGGCATAAGCTGTCCGACGATGTGGACGACCACGGATTTTTCACCGGCCTGCCCTACCGCTTTGCGCGGCGGCTGTTCCGGCGCTCATACCGCCGGGCGGCGGGGGCCCAGCCTGACTTTGACGCCCAGACCCGGGAGGGGCTGATCCGTCTGCGGGCGCTGGAGGAGGCCGGCTCCCCGGAGCTGGACCGGGCGGCGGACGCCTTTGCCGGCATTCTGGCCCGCGCCGCCCAGGCCGTCCCCAGAGAGGGGGAGCGGCGGGCCTTGACCCAGCTGCTTTACCACCTGGGCCGGTGGGTATACCTGATGGACGCCTGGGACGATCTGGACGACGACAAGAAAAAGGGCCGCTACAACCCCCTGGATGCCCGTTTCCGGGGACAGGCCCGGGAAAACCGGGAATATTTGGAGGCCACCGCTACCCATTCCCTGCGGCTGGCGGGGAGCGCGGCCAGCCTGCTGGAGCTGGGCCGGTGGACGCCCGTTGTGGAAAATGTACTATACCTTGGCCTGCCCGCGGTGCAGAGCGCCGTGCTGGATGGCCGGTGGAAAGAAATGAGAAAGGGGAGGTGGAAGCCCCATGAGAGATCCTTACGAGGTGCTGGGCGTGAGCCCTGACGCCGGCGACGACGAGATCAAAAAGGCGTACCGGGAGCTGGCGCGGAAATATCACCCGGACAACTATCAGAACAACCCGTTGGCCGACCTGGCCGAGGAGAAGATGAAGGAGATCAACCAGGCCTATGACGCCATTACCAAGGCCCGGTCTGGCGGCGGCTCCGCGTATGGGAGCGGAAGCGCCGCTCAGAGCGGGTACAGCTACGGCTACTCCTCCGGCTCCGCCTACCAGCAGCAGCGGCAGAGCGGCGGGAGCGGCGTATACGCCCAGGCCCGGCAGGCCGTCAGCCGGGGGGATCTGGACGGGGCGGAGCAGCTCCTCCAAGGGGCGGCCCGAAATGGGGAGTGGTACTTCCTCATGGGCTCCATCGCCTACCGCCGGGGCTGGCTGGACGAGGCGCGGCAGAACTACCAGATCGCCGTCCAGATGGATCCCGGCAACATGGAGTACCGTCAGGCCTTCAGCATGATGCAGCGGGGCGGCTACGGCTACCAGCCGGACATGACGGGCGCCCAGTGCGACGGGATGGACTGCTGCACCGCCATGATGTGCATGAACTGCCTGTGCGGGGGCTGCCGCTGATATGAGGAGAAAGAGCAAGGCCGTCCAAGTGGCCTATCCAGCGGTTTTAGGCGCGTTGGCGGTGATTTTGGTATACCTGGCCTGTTTGGTCCCCACGGGCCAGTGGGGCATTGTGGGGCTGGCGGGGCTGCTGCCCGCTGCGGCGGTGATCTCGGTGGGGCTGAAGGCGGGCTTCTTGTGCTGGGTGGGGGCGGCTGTCCTGGCCCTGCTGCTGGCGCCGGACAAATTCTGCGCCCTGTTGTTTGCCGTGCTGTTCGGGCTGTACCCCATGGTGAAGTCCCTGACGGAGGGGCTGCGGAAAAAGCCGGTGGAATATCTGCTGAAGCTGGCCTTTTTCAACGCAGCCTTTACGGCGCTGTATCTGACGATGGCGTCGGCCATGCTGGGCTCCCTGCCCGAGGCGTTGGGAAGCTCGGTGTGGGTGCTGTACCTGGCGGCCAATGTGGTGTTTTTGGCGTATGATTACGGATTTGGCAGGCTGATCGCGGTGTATATCGCCCGGGTTCAGCGGGCAGTCCATTAGAAAGGCGGAGAGGGAACATGGTGAAAAGCATGACCGGCTACGGCCGGGGAGAGCAGACCTTTGAGGGCGTTCAGATCGTGGTGGAGCTGCGCTCGGTGAACAACCGGTATCTGGACTGCACGGTGAAGATGCCCAGGGCGTACATCTTCGCGGAGGACGCCATGAAGTCCAAGGTGCAGAGCGGCGTGGGCCGGGGCAAGGTGGACGTGTTCGTCACCATCACCCGTGACTGCGGGGACGCCGTCACGGTCACGGTGAACGAGGCGCTGGCCAAGAGCTACCTGGAGGCGTTCAAGCGCCTGCGGGAGCTGGGAGGGGGCAGCGTCAAGAAAAAGTTCGCCGCCGCCGAGCTGGCCAGGATCCCCGACGTGCTGACGGTGGAAAAGCAGGAAGAGGATCTGGACGAGATGAAGGAGCGGCTGCTCACCGTGCTGGGGCTGGCCATCGAGGACTTCAACTCCATGCGCGCCCGGGAGGGCCAGCGCCTGATGGATGACATCCTGGGCCGGGCGGACGCCATCGAGCGCCTGCTGGGCGAGGTGGAGGAGCGCTCCCCCCAGACGGTGTCCGATTACCGCGCGCGGCTGGAGGCCAAGATGCGGGAGGTGCTCCAGAACACCCAGATCGACGAGGGGCGGCTGCTCACCGAGGCGGCCATCTTCGCCGACAAGGTGGCGGTGGACGAGGAGACGGTGCGCCTGCACAGCCACCTGGGCCAGCTGCGGGAGCTGCTGGCCGCCGGCGGCGCGGTGGGCCGCAAGCTGGACTTCCTCATCCAGGAGTTCAACCGGGAGACCAACACCATCGGCTCCAAGTGCAGCGACATTGAGATCACCCGCCGGGTGGTGGATATGAAGGCGGAGATCGAGAAGATCCGCGAGCAGGTCCAGAACCTGGAGTGACGGGATGAAGCTGGTCAATATCGGATTCGGCAACATGGTGTCCGCCCAGCGGGTGGTGGCCATCGTCAGCCCGGACTCCGCCCCGGTGAAGCGGCTGGGCCAGGAGGCCCGGGAGCGGGGCGTGCTCATCGACGCCAGCTTTGGCCGCAAGACCCGTTCGGTGCTGGTGATGGACAGCGGCCATGTGATCTGGTCGTCCCTGCCCACCGAGCAGATATCCGCCCGGTTCGGGGACGGGGTGGAAACAGAGGAGGAGACGCCATGAGCGTGCCACAAAAGAAAAAGCGGGGAGAGCTGATCGTGCTGTCCGGCCCCTCCGGGGTGGGAAAGAGCACCGTCATCGCCGAGCTGCTCAGCTCCCGGCGGGACATCCACTTCTCCGTGTCCTTTACCACCCGCCAGCCCCGCACCGGCGAGGCGGACGGAGTGAATTACAACTTTGTCTCCCGGGAGGAGTTTGAGCGGATGATCGCCGCCGACGAGCTGCTGGAGTACGCCGAGTATGTGGGCAATTACTACGGCACGTCGCTGAAGGTCATCCGGGAACAGCTGGATCAGGGGGTGGACGTACTGCTGGACATCGAGGTCCAGGGCGCGGCCAAGGTGCGGGAGCGCTGCCCCGAGGCGGTGCTGATCTTCCTCATCCCCCCCTCCATCGAGGAGCTGTCCCGCCGCCTCCACCGGCGCAACACGGATGAGGAAGAGGTCATCCAGCGCCGGCTGGAAAAGGCCCGTCAGGAGTGCCGGGAGTGCGTGCGGTACGACTACCTGGTGGTGAACGACGCGGTGGTGTCCGCCGCCGGGGAGATCCAGTCCATTCTCCAGGCGGAGCAGTGCCGCACCCAAAAGCGCCTCCATCTGGCCCAGAGCATCATCGGCCAGGATTGATCGTAAAATCGGAAAGGAATGGTATTTATGCTGCTCTATCCCCCCATCAAGGAACTGCTGGTGCAGGTGCCCAGCCGCTATATGCTGGTGAACATGGTGGCCAGCCGGGCCAGAAAGCTGTCCAGCGAGGCGGAGGTGTCCGGCGAGCCGCTGGAGGAGAAGGCGGTGTCCCTGGCCATCCGGGAGGTGGCCGACGGTACGCTGACCCTGGAACAGGCGGAGGAGGAAGCCGCCGCCGAAGCGCCCGAGGAGGGCGAGGAGTAAAGACCCAAAAGGGCAAGCGGGGGAACTGCTTGCCCTTTGGACGTTAGATAGAAAGAGGTGGGGCGGGTGGCCAATATCGCGAAGATCGCCGTGTCGGCGGCCACCTACGCCATCGACCGGCCCTATGACTATCTGGTTCCCCCTCAGCTGGAGGGGGCGCTGCGGCCCGGGATGCGGGCGGCGGTGCCCTTCGGTAGGGGGAACAAGACCTGCGACGGCATCGTGCTGGCCCTGGGGCAGCGGGAGGACACAGATAAGCTGAAATCTGTCCTGGCCCTGCTGGACGAGGAGCCGCTGCTGGATTGGGAAGCCGTCCAGCTGGCCCTGTGGATGCGGGAGCACTATTTCTGCACCGTGTACGACGCCATGCGGGCCATGCTCCCGGCCGGACTGTGGTTCTCCCTCAAAGACTGCTGGCGAGTCGCTTCCGGCGTGGATCGGGAAACGGCCTATGAGGCGGCGGGGGAGTCCAAACGCGCCCAAAAGCTGGTGGAGATGCTGTTTGCCGGCGGCGGCTGGGCGGAAGAGGGGAAGATACGGACGGCCTTCGGCGTGTCCGACCCCGGCCCTGCCCTGCGGGATCTGGCGGAAAAGGGGATCATTGTCCGGGAGGCCAGCGCCCAGCGGGGCGTGGGCGACAAGCAGGAGCTGGTGGCTGCCCTGGCCATGGATCCCAGCGAGGCCATGGCGTTGCTGGGCCCCAAGCGCCGCCGTGCCCCCCTCCAATACGCCGCCGGGGAGGCCATCTGCGCCGTAGGCGAGACCTCCGCCAAGGAGCTGTGCTACTTTACCGGCGCGTCTATGACCACGTTGCGCACACTGGAGCGGATGGGGGTATTGACCCTGTCCAAGCGGGAGGTATACCGCCGCCCCCAAGCGCCCGTATACGAGCGGGCCGCCCCGGTGATTCTCAATGGTGAACAGCAAGCGGCATATAATGGGCTGCTGGCTTTGAGCGAACAGGGCGGCGGTGTGGCCCTGCTGTATGGGGTCACCGGCAGCGGCAAGACCCAGGTCTACTTGAAGCTGATCCACACCCTGCTGGAACGGGGCAAAACCGCCCTGGTGATGGTGCCGGAGATCGCCCTGACCCCCCAGCTCATGCGTATCTTTACCTCCCACTTCGGCCATGAGGTGGCCATCCTCCACTCGTCCCTGTCCGCCGGGGAGCGGTGCGACGAATGGAAGCGGGCCCGCCGCGGGGAGGCCCGGGTGGTGGTGGGCACCCGCTCCGCCGTGTTCGCCCCCCTGCCCGATCTGGGCGTTGTCATTTTGGACGAGGAACAGGAGCCGTCCTACAAATCGGAGCAGAACCCCCGGTATCATGCCCGGGAGGTGGCCCGGTACCGCTGCCACAAGGCGGGGGCGCTGCTGCTGCTGGGGTCGGCCACCCCGGCGGTGGACACCATGTACCACGCCAAACAGGGGGACTACCGCCTGTTCGAGCTGAGGGAACGGTACAACGAGCGGGCCCTGCCCCAGGTCACCATCGTGGACATGAAGGACGAGCTGCGCCGGGGGAATGGCGGCACCATCAGCGCCCCCCTGGCAAAGCTGCTGGAGGAGACCATTGACCGAGGGGAGCAGGCCATTTTGTTCCTCAACCGCCGGGGGGCCAGCCGCATGGTCACCTGCGGCGAGTGCGGCGAGACCCCCGCCTGCCCCCGGTGCTCCGTCCATCTCACCTACCACTCCGCCAACCGGCGGCTGATGTGCCACTACTGCGGCTGGTCCCAGCCCCTGCCGGATCGGTGCCCCAGTTGTGGGGGCCTGCTGAATTTCGTGGGGGCGGGCACCCAGAAGGTGGAGGAGGAGCTGAATATCCTGTTCCCCGGTACAAAGGCGCTGCGCATGGACGCGGACACCGTGTCCGCCGTCCACAGCCACGAGAGCATCCTGGAGAAGTTCCGAAAGGAGCGCGTCCCCATCCTGCTGGGCACCCAGATGGTGGCCAAGGGATTGGATTTCGAGAACGTCACCCTGGTGGGGGCGGTGTCGGCGGATCAGCTGCTGTACACCGGGGACATCCACGCGTCGGAGCGGGCCTTCTCCCTGCTCACCCAGGTGGTGGGCAGGGCGGGCCGGGGGGAGAAGAAGGGCAGGGCGGTGATCCAGACCTTCACCCCGGACAACGACGTGATCCGTTTCGCCGCAAATCAGGACTATGACAGCTTTTATGAGCAGGAGATCGGCATACGCCGGCTGCGGGGGCTTCCGCCCCTGTGCGACCTGTTCGTGCTGTGCGCCTCCGGCCTGGAGGAGACGGCGGTGCTGCGGGCCCTGCTGCGCCTGCGGGACGCGTTGAGCGCCGCGCTGAACCAGAAACCATACGCCGGGACGCCCCACCGGCTGCTGGGGCCCGCCCCGGCGGCGGTGGCCAAGGTGAACGACCGTTACCGCTACCGGCTGATTTTAAATACCCAAAATACCAAAGCCATGCGGCTGCTGACGGCGCATCTGCTCCGTCAGGCCCAGGCCGACAAGCAAAACCGGGGGGTGGCCCTGTTCGCCGATCTGAACCCGGCAGATTGATAGGAGGAACCGACAATGGCACTGAGGAAGATTCTGACCCAGGGCGATCCGGCCCTGGCCAAGACCTGCCGCCCGGTGGAGAAGTTTGACCGCAAGCTCCACTGGCTGCTGGACGACATGAAGGAGACGCTGGCTAACGCCGGCGGCGTGGGCCTTGCCGCCCCCCAGATCGGCATTTTGCGCCGGGTAGTGGTGGTGGAGGACGCCGACGAGAACATGATCGAGCTGATCAACCCGGTGATCGTGGAGCAGTCCGGGGAGCAGGAGGGCTGGGAGGGCTGTCTCAGCGTCCCCGGAAAATACGGCTGGGTGGAGCGCCCCAATGTGGTCACCGTCCGGGCCCAGGACCGGCACGGCAACTTTTTCGAGAGCACCGGGGAGGAGCTGGTGGCCCGCTGCTTCTGCCACGAGCTGGAGCACCTGGACGGCCACCTCTTTGTGGAGCACGCCGATGAGCTGTACTCGCCGGAGGAGATCGACGCCATGGAGGCGGAAGAGGAGAGCGGCAAATGAGGATCGTATTCATGGGCACCCCGGACTTCGCCGTGCCGTCGCTGAAGGCGCTGGGGTCGGCGGGACATGAGATCATTGGCGTATTTACCCAGCCGGACAAGCCGAAGAACCGGGGGATGAAGCTCCAGCAGTCCCCGGTGAAGGAGTGCGCCCTGGCGATGGGTCTGCCGGTTTACCAGCCCGCCAAGATGCGGGACGGCGAGGCGCTGGGCATTCTGCAAGAGCTGAACCCCGACCTCATCGCCGTGGCGGCCTACGGGAAGATCCTGCCCGTGGATATTTTGGAGCTGCCCCGGCTGGGATGCGTCAATGTCCACTCGTCCCTGCTCCCCAAATATCGGGGGGCGGCCCCCATCAACTGGGCGATTTTGAACGGCGAGGACGAGACGGGCGTCACCATCATGTATATGGCGGAGGGGATGGACACCGGGGACATCCTGGCCCAGGCCAAAACCGCCATTGATATCAACGAGAACGCCGCCCAGCTCTTTGAGCGGCTGGCGCGGATGGGCGCGGATCTGCTGGTGGAGACGGTGCGGGAGCTGGAGGCGGGCACGGCCAAGCGTGTCCCCCAGAACGACGCTCTGTCCAGCCACGCCCCCATGCTGTCCCGGGAGCAGTCGCCCATGGATTGGAACAAAACCGCCCGTCAGCTCCACGACCAGGTACGGGGGCTGTACCCCTGGCCCGCCGCCACAGCGGTGCTGGACGGCGTCCGGTGCAAGATCCCGCGCACGGCCCTGCCCGGTGAGACCACCAACAAGGCCCCGGGCACCGTTTTGCGGGCGGATAAGAAGGGCTTGCGGGTGGCCTGCGGAGACGGCGGGGTGCTGGACATCCTGGAGCTCCAGCCGGACGGCAAAAAGGCCATGGCCGCGCCCGCTTTCCTGCTGGGCCACCCCATCCCGGCGGGGACGGTATTGACGAAACAGGAGTGATTTCCATGGGCTCAGCCAGAGAGACGGCGGTGCTGACCCTGGCCGCCTGCGAAAAGCAGGGGGCCTGGTCGGACGGCCACTTGAAGCACGCCATCCGGGCGCAGAGCCTGGACCGCCGGGACGCGGCCCTGGCCACCCGGCTGTGCTACGGGGTGCTGCAAAACAGGCTGCTGCTGGACTGGCGGCTGGCCCGTCTGTGCTCCATGAAGCTGGAAAAGCTGGAGACCAAGGTGCTGTGCGGGCTCCGAGTGGCGGCGTATCAGATTTCGTTTCTGGATAAGATCCCTCCCAGCGCCGCGGTGAACGAGGCGGTGGAGCTGGCCAAACGCCACAGCCGCAATCCCCGGGCGGCGGGATTGGTGAACGGCGTGCTTCGCTCCCTCCTGCGGGAGGAGGCGCCGGAAATCCGAGGGAAGGACGATATCGAAACCCTGTCCATCCGGTACAGCCACCCCCGGTGGCTGGTGGAGGAGTTCGTGGAGCTGCTGGGCATAGAAGGGGTGGAAGCCCTTTTGGAGGCGGACAACCGGCAGCCTCCCACCACCGCCCAGGTGAACACCCCGCAAACCTCCCGGGAGAAGCTGATGGACGAGCTGCGGGAGGCGGGGGTTGAGGCGGAGCCCCACCCATGGCTTCCAAACTGCCTGCTGCTCACCGGCACCGGCGACCTGGAGCGGCTGGACGCCTTCCAACGGGGAGATTTCTACGTCCAGGACGCCGCCTCCCGTCTGGCGGTCATGGCCGCGGATCCCCAGCCGGGGAGCCGGCTGCTGGACTGCTGCGCCGCGCCGGGGGGGAAGTCCTTCGCCGCCGCAATTGCCATGGAGAACCGGGGACAAGTGGTATCCTGCGACATCCACCCGCATAAAATCAAGCTATTGGAGGCGGGCAGGGATCGTCTGGGGCTGTCCATGATAGCCCCCACCCTCCAGAACGCCGCCCAGACCCGGGAGGACTGGCTGGACGGCTTCGACACGGTGCTCACCGACGTGCCCTGCTCAGGACTTGGCATTATCCGCAAGAAGCCGGACATACGATATAAGGATCCGGAACCGCTCAAGGGCCTGCCTAAAGTTCAGCGGGGCATTTTGGACAACTGCGCCCGGTACGTCCGCCCCGGCGGGGCGCTGGTGTACTCCACCTGTACCCTCCTGCCCAGGGAGAACGACGAGATCGTGGACGGATTTCTGGCGGGGCATCCGGACTTTGAGGCGGAGCTCTTTGACCTGGCCCATCTGGGCACACAGCCGGGCCGGATGACCTTCTGGCCCCACATCCACGGCACAGACGGCTTTTTTGTGGCCAAGCTGCGCAGAAAGGGGTGATCCCCAATGACCGATTTGAAATCCATGACCCGGCCGGAGCTGGAGGTGTACTTTAAGGAGCTGGGCCAGCCCAAATTCCGGGCCATACAGGTGTTCCGCTGGCTCCACCGGGGGGTGGAGTCCTTCGACGAGATGACCGACCAGCCCAAGGCCCTCCGGGAGACGCTGAAGGAGACCTGCATCCTCACCGTCCCCAAGGTGGAGCGCAAGCAGGTGTCCCAACTGGACGGCACCATCAAGTATTTGTGGCGGCTGGGGGACGGAAATTGTGTGGAAACGGTTTTGATGCGCTACAAGCATGGGAATACTGTATGCGTATCCAGCCAGGTGGGGTGCAATATGGGCTGCGTGTTCTGCGCCTCCACCCTGGGGGGAAAGGTGCGGGATTTGACCCCGGCGGAAATTTTAGACCAGGTAATATTTACCGAAAAAGACAGCGGAGAGGCTGTTTCCAACATCGTTATGATGGGAATTGGCGAGCCGTTGGACAATTTCGACCACGTTTTGCGGTTTTTGACCCTGGTAAATGACCCGGATGGGCTGAACATCGGGATGCGGCACATCTCCCTGTCCACCTGCGGGCTGGTAAAGAAAATTGACAAACTGGCCCAACTTGGGTTACAATTGACGTTAAGTGTTTCCCTACACGCCCCGGACGACGAGACCCGGTCGAAGCTGATGCCGGTCAACCGCTCGGTGGGTGTGGATACGCTGATGGAGACCTGCCGCCGGTATTTCGAGACCACCGGGCGGCGCGTCTCCTACGAGTACGCCATGATCGACGGTGTCAACGACGGCGACGGGCAGGCCGACCGGCTGGCGAAGCTCCTGCGGGGCCAGCCGGGACACGTGAACCTGATCCCGCTGAACGAGGTGGCGGAGTCGACCCTGAAGCCCAGCCGCCGGGTGCGGCAGTTCCAGCAGCGGCTGGAGGGCCACGGCGTCACGGCCACTGTCCGGCGCAAGCTGGGGGGCGACATCGACGCCTCCTGCGGACAGCTGCGGCGGCGGAGGATCATGGAGCGGGAAACCCATTCCCCAGAGGAGGGATCAACTTGAAAGTCTATGGTATGACGGACATTGGCCGTCACAGAAAGGACAATCAGGACAGCTATGCCATCCGCCAATGGGAGGACGGGACGGCCCTGCTGGTGGTGTGCGACGGCATGGGCGGCGCCCAGGCGGGCAGCGTGGCCAGCTCGGTGGCGGTGGAGACCTTTGCCGCCGCGTTGGAGGAGGCGCTGACCCAGGATGTCCAGGAGGATCCGGAGCGGGCGCTGGCAGATGCCTGCCAGCTGGCCAACGAGAAGGTGTACCGCCTCAGCCTGGAAAACCGGGAGTACGAGGGCATGGGCACCACCCTGGTGGCGGCGCTGATCCGGCCGGACGGGGTATGGCTGGCCAACATTGGAGACAGCCGGGGCTATGTCCTGGAAAATGATTCCATACGCCAGGTGACCGTGGATCACTCCCTGGTGCAGCTGCTGGTGGAGCGGGGGGAGATCACCCCCGCCGAAGCCCGCGTACATCCCCAAAAGAATCTCATCACCCGGGCCCTGGGGGTGGACAGCCGCGTGGAGTGCGATGTGACCCGGCTGGAGCCGGGGCAGGGCAGCCGCCTGCTGCTGTGCAGCGACGGACTCACCAATGTGCTGGACGACGGGACGCTGCTGACCCTCAGCCGCCGGGAGGCGGAGATTGAGGATCTGTGCCGCGCGCTGATCAGCCTGACGCTGGAGCGGGGCGCGCCGGACAACGTCACCACCGTGCTGGCGCAGCTGTAAACGAGGAGGACTTTTACCATGGATCAATACATAGGTAAAATGCTCGACAACCGATATGAAATTCAGGAGTGCATCGGCACCGGGGGTATGGCGGTGGTGTATAAGGCCCGCGACCACCGGCTGAACCGGCTGGTGGCCGTCAAGATCCTGAAGCCGGAGCTGGCCAGCGACGCGGACTTCCGCCGCCGCTTCCACGACGAGTCCCAGGCGGTGGCCATGCTGTCCCACGCCAACATTGTGTCGGTGTACGACGTGAGCCGCTCCGACGGACTGGACTATATCGTCATGGAGCTGATCGACGGCCTGACCCTGAAGCAGTATATGCAGCGCCGGGGCACCCCCCTGAACTGGCGGGAGGCCCAGCACTTCATCACCCAGATCATGCGGGCGCTGAGCCATGCCCACTCCCGGGGGATCATCCACCGGGATATCAAGCCTCACAACATCATGGTCCTCCGGGACGGCAGCGTGAAGGTCACCGACTTCGGCATCGCCCAGCTGGCCAGCGCCGCCCAGAACACCATGACCCAGGAGGCCATCGGCTCGGTACACTATATTTCCCCGGAGCAGGCCAAGGGCAGCCACGTGGACTGCCGCACGGATATCTACTCCGCCGGCGTGGTGCTGTATGAGATGCTCACCGGCCGCCTGCCCTTCGAGGGGGACACCCCCGTGGCGGTGGCGATCCAGCACATCAGATCCATTCCCGTGCCCCCCTGCGATCTGAATCCGGACGTGCCCCGTACCCTGGAGGCCATCACCATGAAGGCCATGGCCCCCGAGCTGAGCCAGCGCTACGCCACGGCGGACGAGATGCTGGAGGATCTGAAGGAGTTCCGCAAGAACCCGGACTATGAGCCCGCCGCCCCCACCTCCGTGGACGTGCCGGACGAGCCCACCATGGTGGTGCCCGCCAAGGTGATCACCGCCTCCGTCCGGGTGCCGGTGGAGCGCCGGGAGCCGGAGAATGTCCAGCCCGAGCGGCGGGAGCGCCGCCGCCGGGAGATAGAGGAAGAGGATTACGACTACGATGACGAGCCTCCCCGCCGGGGCGGCGGAGTGGCGGCCGCGGCGATGGCGGTGGTACTCATCCTGGCGTTTATCGGCTGCATCGTCTACTTCCTCTGGAACTTTTTTGCCAAGGATCTGCTGACCCCGGGGGTCCAGGAGTACGAGGTGCCTAATCTGCTGGGCTACACCGTGGAACAGCTGGAGCAGAACAAGACCATCCTGGGCGATTTCACCCTGGAGAAGGGCGACATCAAGAAGAGCGAGTACCCGGAGGGGCAGATCTGCGAGCAGAGCCCCATGCCCGGCACCATGGTGCGGGAGGGCACCATGACCATCACCGTTCAGATCAGCGGCGGCGAGGACAAGGTGTATATGCCCTTCGTGGAGACCTGGGACGCCAGAAAGGCCCTCAAGACCCTGCAGGACGAGATGGGGCTGGTGGTGTACCAGGAGGAGGATTGGTCCGACACGATCACCAAGGGTTATGTCATCTCCCAAAGCCTGTTGGCGGATACCGAGGTGTGGCCGGGGCGCGAGGTGACCATCGTCATCAGCAAGGGCCCCGAGCAGAAGCAGGCCACGGTGATCAATTTCCTCAACGTCCCCCTGGAGCAGGCCAAGGATCAGATCGTCCAACTGGGGCTGAAGGTGGGCGACGTGAAGGAGTACTACAGCGACGAATATCCCGAGGGCCGTGTGTCCTGGCAGAGCGTTGCCCAAGGCGAGCAGGTGGATAAGGATACCGCCATCGACCTGTGGGTGAGCCTGGGCCCGGAGCCCGTGGACACGCCGGAGCCCACGCCCGACGTCACCGAGCCGCCGGAGGAGAGCACCCCGGCGGTGGAGCCCACTGAGAACGTGGCGGCGGCCACCAGTACGCAGGTCATTACCGTGGATTTGGGCCCCTATGAGGGCACGGTGAATGTGCGCATCGTGGTGGGGGATATGACGCTGTTCGACGGCGGGGTGGACGCGGACATGAATTCCGCCAAGAGCGTGGCCGCCACCGCCTCGGGGACGCAGTGGGTATCCATTTATATCAACGGGGTGCTGGTAGACAGCTACTCACTTAATTTCTGACGGTATGACGGGACAGATCGTCAAGGCCCTCAGCGGGTTTTACTACGTGGATACGGGGGCGGGAGAGCCCGTCCCCTGCCGGGGCCGGGGGAAGCTCCGCCACCAGAAGGCCACGCCCCTGGTGGGCGACCGGGTGGAGATCACCTGTCTGGAGGACGGCACGGGCATGGTGGACGCCATTCTGCCCCGGAAAAACCAGTTCAGCCGTCCGGCGGTGGCCAACATCGACCAGTTGGTCATCGTGTGCTCCGGGGCCATCCCGGTGACCGACCCGTTCCTCATTGACCGCATGGCGGCTATGGCGGAGTGGAAGTGCTGTGAGCCGCTCATCGTGTTCAACAAGTGCGACCTGGTGCGGGTGGACGCGCTGGCGGAGCTTTACCGCGCCGCGGGCTTTGCCGCCCTCCAGGTGAGCGCGGAGACAGGGGAGGGGATGGATGCCCTGGCCGCCGCCATTGCGGGAAAGGTGTCCGCCTTCACCGGAAATTCCGGGGTGGGCAAATCCAGCATCCTCAACACCCTTCAGCCCGGGTTCTCCCTCCGGGTGGGTGAGGTCAGCGAAAAGCTGGGCCGGGGGCGCCATACCACCCGCCATGTGGAGCTGTTCCCCGTGGCCGGGGGGCTGGTGGCGGATACGCCTGGATTCTCCTCCTTTGACGTGGAGCAGATGGAGGCAATCCCAAAGGAGGAGCTGGCCGCTACCTTCCGGGAGTTTGTCCCCTATCTGGATCAGTGCCGCTTCCAGGGCTGCGCCCATGTGAAGGAGCGGGGCTGCGCCGTCCGGGAGGCGTTGGCCGAAGGCCGGATCGCCCCCGGCCGCCACACAAGCTATGTCCGGCTCTATGAGCAGGCGAAGGAGATCCCGGACTGGGAACGGATCAAAAGCAAATAAGAAGAGAATGCCCATCAATTTAAAATTTCCCCCGGAAATTGCATGAACAGGACAGCCCCCTTTCACATATGCTGGTATATCATTCGGCAGCGGGAGAGGGGGTTGTTATCATGCGGGTGGTCGTGGTGAAGTTTCCCAAGGCGCTGTGCGGCCTGATGCGCAAGATATTCCACATGGATCAGTAATCGATGGCTTGAGCGCCTGATTCCCCCTGACGCGCGCGAAGCAAAG
Source organism: uncultured Oscillospiraceae bacterium (assembly GCA_964498005.1). Classification (GTDB taxonomy): domain Bacteria; phylum Bacillota; class Clostridia; order Oscillospirales; family Oscillospiraceae; genus Enterenecus. The sequence goes on from CAZCFU010000001.1 coordinate 18,111, forward strand.
CCGGCGGGCCTTGAAAGCTTTTGCTTTCAAGGCCCGCCGCCGTTTCACCGGGGCAGCCGGCAGGGTGCCGGCGCGGTCGTTCGGCGCAGCCGAGTGACGTCCCCCCGGGGCAGCCGAGAGGGTGCCGGCGTGAGGCCGCCTTTGGCGGCCCTAGCCCGGGCACCGCTTTCCGGTCTCCGCATACAATGGGAGTGGAAGGGGCGCGCCATATCTGCCCCGACCCATCAACCATCGGGAGGTACAAATATGGCTGAATTCATTGAGCCGGGCCCCATCGCCGATACCGCCGGTATCCGCGAGGCCGTGTGCATCCACACCCGAAAAATTTTTGACAGCTGCCGCGAGGAAGATATAGCGCCTTTAAGGAATATGGATAAAAAAGAATCAGTGGGATTTTAGGATGAAATCAAGCTCGAAATCGGCGGGTTTTGTCTTTTTTGCCTTTCGGTAGGTGATAATCTCGATCACAGAATGGAGCAAAGCGTTTTTTTGGGCGGCATCGCTAGAACGGTAGGCGTCCAAGACGGCACGGATATTGGTGGCTTGCACGGTGGGCTCATAGGCCATGGCCTGATCTAGGCGGCGCTGTGCGTCCTCCAGACGGCGCTCTATGTCGGATATCTTCTCCTTCACGGTGGACATACGCTCCCGATAAGTAGGCAGATCATACTCTCCAATTTCCAGCAGTTCGTGGAGTCGGGCCTTTTGGCGGTTGGCGGTTGCCAGTTCCTTGCTGATAGCGGAGACAGATTCTTCGAGCGGGGCCAAGTTCTGCTGATGATCCGGCTGCTCCAATTCGATTTGCGACAAAATGTCCTGCAAATGGTTGAGTATGCGAGCTTCCACCAATTCGAGCTTAGCGGCGGCACAGCACCCCTTACGTGTGCAAAGGAGATATTCCTGTTGGTTTTTGAAAACCATGCGCTGGAGGTTGCCGCCGCAGTTGGCGCATTTCACCAGCCCCGCAAGCGGGCTTTTGACCGTTCCGTCGTTGTGGGAAGGGTGGTAGCGGCCTGCCATGATGTCCTGCACTTTGTCATACAACTCCTTATTGATGATCGGCGGGTGGAGCCCATCGGTGATCGTCCACTTTTCGCGCGGATTGTAAATGGTGATATGTTTCTGGTTGCCCTTAGTGTTTTTCTTGATGTGGGTTTTCTGATCCCAAACAATTTTGCCTATGTAGGTCGGGCTGCGCAAGATCTGGGCCACACTGCTGCGAGAAAAGGCGGCGGAGCGGCGGGGGCGGGCGCCCATGGCGTTGACGTGATTGGCAATCAGAGTGCAGCCATAGCCGCTTGCGTACATATCGAACATAATGCGCACAAATTTCGCCTCTGGTTCGTAGGGCTCCAGAGTGGGACGGCGGTCAATGGTGACCTTTTTGTATCCATAAGGAGCATTGGCCACATAGCACCCATCCTGGATAGACCGCTGGAGGCCGCGCCGCAGGCGTTTGTTGATGATCTTGTATTCCCGGCGGCTCATAAAGGTTTTAAACTCTGCCAGCTCGTCATCGATTTCGTCAGACAGGTCGTAGACCTTATCCGGGGTGACGATCAGGGTGCCGCTGTCCTTGAAGGCGTCCAAGATGATCCCCTGATCCTTCATCCTGCCGCGGGAAAGTCGGTCCAGATCCATGCACAGCACGGCGTCGAAGCGGCCCGCCTCCACGTCCTCCAGCAGTCGGAGCATCTGCGGCCTAGCGTATAGGCTCTCGCCGCTGACCACCTCGGGATAATAATCCACGATGTCGAGGCCGTGACGCTGGGCGCATTCGTCCAGCCCCTGCCGGTGCCGGCGCAAGACCTCCTCTGTGTCCAGGCCCTCTTCCATGCGGGATTTCCGCAGATAGACCGCAGCGGTTTGGCCAAGCATATCTTTTTCATTGGTCATCCTTGCTTTTTCCTCCAATGTTTGCTAAGATAAGAGGGCAGAGCGGCCGCAAACCTTCTGCCTCCTAGCCCGTCCCTGGTGTTGGAAACGCCGGGGGGCGGTTTGTACTTGCAATCTGATCAAAACACCATATTTTGTGGTTGCTGCATAGTGCATCTAAAAAGTCAACAAAAATTTTTTGAAAAGTTCGTAGAATTTTCCCGTATATTTTTGGGTAGATTGATAGTATAATAAGTATGTGGTCGGCAATGACCACCAGATAAAGAAATGACGCCTGTCATCTTCTCCGTCTGCAACCCCAAAGAGGAGATCCCCTGCCTGGCTGAAAGAGTGGGGAACGAAAAAAGCGGTGAGCTCTCTCCGTGATGAGAGAACGAAAAAAGCGGAGAACCCCTGCCGAACAGTGGGGAACCAAAAAATGCGGGATGGCTTCGCTGTCCCGCATTTCTTAATACGGAGGAGATTGTATGGAGAAATTGCGTCTTTACCATATCCGTGAAGGGTATGTAGAGTTTTTACACAAGGCGGACAGCCGAGTACAATTAAACAAAGGCGAGCACAGGCCCTATGTGGGCATTGTGATGACTATTGGAGAATACGAATATTATGTTCCATTGGAATCTCCAAAGCCAAATCATGCAAACATTAAATCTGGAGGTCCAGTGCTAAAGCTGGACGGTGGCACACTTGGCATCATGGGATTCAATAACATGCTCCCCGTAAAAAGGTATCAGCTCATTGAGTTCGACATTTCTGCGGTAAGTGATGTGAAGTACAGAACACTTTTGCTAAAGCAGTTGGCCTTTATTGAGAAAAATAAGCGGGTGATATATGACCGCGCGGCAGCTACATATCGAAAAGCTACAGATGGAAAGAATCCATTTTATCGAAAGATATGTTGCAATTTTAAAAAACTTGAATCAATTTGCGATAAATACAAAGTGAAAAAACCAAAATGAAACATAAAATTTCCTAACCCCCGGCGATATAAGTGCCGGGGGTTATTTTATGCCGTTTCCATTTGGGTGCACAATCGGTTCAATGAATTATGTAGGACGGAATTATTTCAATGACACTGACCACATCGTGTATACCCACGTGCCAGCAATTCACTTTCTGGGGCGTTGGAGGTTGCGTAATTTTGTGGGGCGATTCTTGCAACAGATCCGCAGCTGGGATAATGGATTTTCATCGTATGTGTGTTCAAGACCCATGTTTGGGATGTATTTTGTTGGTCTGGATTATCCCACGTGGTGAAATTGTTTCCGTTTCCGCCGTTCCCTTCCACTTGAGATCCGCCGGTCGTGGGCTCTGGCGTAGGTTGAGGTGTTGGCGCCGAGGTGGGTTCGGGAGTAGGCGCTGGCGTCGGAGCTGCTTCTGCTGTGGGTTCGGGCGTCGGTGTTGCCGTCGGTTCCGGCGTGGGCGTAGGTTTCAGTGTGGGTTCCGGCGTCTGAACTGGTTCCGCGCTTTCCTGCGTCACGGCCGCACTTGGAAGGGTTCCCCTCGTCGGGGTGTCTGCGGTTGATGTTGAATTGGTGGGAACTGTCAGCATGGTTCCGACAAAAGCGACGCATAGAACAGCGCCCTTTGTGAACCCACGCAAGCCGCGCTCTGAGAGGAATTTCTGCAGCGGCCCGATCGGTGCGGCGATTGCTACAAATATGAGAGCGATAATACTGCTTATGGACGGGAAGAACGCAATGACAGTAATCCCCATAAAAATGGTCAGCGCCCACATGAGGATGTGCTTTTTCTTAGATGACTTCATTTTGCGGCCCCTCCAATCAGCAATAATAAGTGATTTGCCCAAAGTGGGCAAGCCATTTTTCAATGACCTCGCCGCTCCGGGCCTCGATCACGTCCATGATATTACGCAGCGTGTGGGCAGGGATACGGGAGTTGTTATTGCACAGGTAGCACTTGCCAGCCTGAGTGATCCAAATTTTTGTAGCGCCCGCACTGGGAGCGCCCGGACAGACGTGGACGTGGATTGGCTCCAGCGGGTCGTTTTCGTTCGACCAGAAATAAACCCAGTAGGAACCAATCTTAAAAACTTGCGGCACTGTCAAAGCCTCCCTCCTGGGCAAAGCGCAGGATCAGGTGGGCGGTGGAGCGCACCACCTCTTGAAGCCGATCCAGTTCGGTGGGGGTGAAACCCTCCATATCCTCCCACGCATAGCCGGGAAGCCAGCAGGTGGCGTGGTGGAAGCAGGCCGCTGCATCGGGCCGCTCCATGTAGACCTTGACTTGACCGTCGGGTCGCATTTCAGAGTGGACGATTTCGGTGCCATCATCCAATGTGAGAAATGGGTACATCATAGAAAGACCTCTTTTCATTCCCGCTCGGCCGAGCGGGATTTTTTGTGTTTTTCCTTATGCTGGGTATTTTCTCAATACTAACGCAGGACATAAAAAATTACCAATATTTACACATTGACGTATTGGAATATAAAACCTATAATTTAGTAAAGAACAAATCATAAAACAGTAAATGGAAATCGCAATAATAAAGCACCATTTCCGCTTAAAGGGCAAGTGGCGCCGCTTTCACACCGCTCATCTGCTTGGAGTGGGCCATAAATCGGACATTGGGAGAAAAAAACCACTTTTTTGGGTGTTGACATATAGAAACTGATGTTCTATAATCCAGTACAGATGAACGATGACATAAGGGGGCACAGAGGATGGAACACGCGAATCCAGGAAGCAAATATGTGGGCAGACCCAATCTTTTGCGGGTGGCAGTGGAACTCACAAAGTGCAAAAACCCAGATAAAGCCCTTGGGGCCATGCGATTGGCACTAAAAGGCGGCGTTGATAATTCTGCAAATAGCCAAGAGAATCTCAGCCTGCCGATCGGTTAAGTCGTCGCCATCCTTGATGATGCCCTCTGAAACAAGCAGGTCGTTCAGCTTATCGAACATATCAGATACATTTTCCCCCGGCGCGGCTTCGGCTGTGCTGGGGAGATTTTTTTCTGATGAGACACTTTTGCCATAGTCGGAATCAGTTATTTCGTCTTGAATCCAGAAATCTAATACGGTATCAAAATAGTTGGCTAATATGCGCAGGGTCGAAATCTTCATTCCCTCGTAGCCTTTTTTATACCACCCATCAATAGTTGTGTACGGGATGCCGCTGTTCTGCGAAAGGGTCCTTTTGTTTAGAGAATACTTCTTCATCATAAAATCAAGCTTTTGTAGGAAATCCACAGCCCCACCTCCCAGCTAAGTAACAGCATACCACAGCACAAAGGAAATAGCAAGAAAAATTTTACCCCTATTCGTAAAAAACTATTGACAGTTTACGAATAGGGGTATATACTATGAGCATCATTTACCCCTGCGGGTAAAAGGAGGTGAAAACGATGCTTAGGTTGAAACAGGCGTTAGATGCGAAGGGCATGACAATAAAAGGAAGTGCGGGACTTCTGGGCATTTCGGAAAAAACCTTGTACAACAAAATTGTTGGGGCTACCGAGTTCACTTACGGTGAAGTGAAAAAACTCCGGGCCATGTTGCCGGAATACAACGTGGACTTCTTGCTTGAAGAGGCCCAGGACAGCGCATGAAAGGAGGAGGCTGGATGAAAGTCATCATCGAAGGGGAAGCAAAAGAAATTGCCGCCCTTGTATTGGCGGTACAAGGGCGGCAGGTAGCAGTGAATGCAGGAGAGATCAAACTGTTTACTGAGCAGGAGATTCGGAAACGAGTGTGTCGAACTCTGGAAGCTCTATGCCTTGTGCCTTCATGTACCGCGCAAGAGATGCATGATATTCTTTCAAAGCTAGGTAGATATGACGATCCCTAGCAAGAATGGCCATTTGACGATCTTGGAGCTGCTGTGGATCCGCCACGTCGCTATTCTCAGCGGCAATTCTGGCGGCTTCTTCCAGTAAAGCAAGCGCGTGGTTTTGGGTGTATTCAGCTGCAACTTTTTTCTCAAAGGAGTTCATTACAAAAACACCGACCTTTCCTTAAATGTTGGAAAAATTATACCACAACAGGAAAGAAAGCGCAAGGACAGACACCGCCCAGGACAGTGCGTAGGGCCGGTTTGTGGGTGCGACGGGCGGGCAATGAAGCAAAGAGGGGAGGTGAAAAGACATGGACGACAAAGAAAGAGCCGTAATCGGCGGAGAAGCCGTGGCGGAAATGCTGGCCAGCGCCAAAAGGGTGAAAAAAGCAACCCAGCGGATATTGGAGGTATCCGCTGAGCTGCATCTCACATGGCATGAGTTGGAAGAAGCTGTGAGCAGCGTAAAACGGTGTGGCTACGTTTCATCGTCCCCTGGTAATGCGCCGGACAGGATCTCGTAGACCATATTAAAGGTTTCTTTGACTTTCGGGGCAGTCTGCACGAAGTCTTTTATCTGAGAATCATCCATACGTCGCAGAACTTCTTGGGTATACAGCATAGCGAGGTCATAAGACGTCCGCTTCACGTCCAAAGCAATCACCCCCTTTCTCCGCCAAAATCATACCACATCGGCAGGGAAGGGGCAACACCGAAAGGAGGAGGCCATATGGGGGCCGATGAAAAGGAACTCGGTAAAAAAATTACAGAGGCGGTGTCCATCCTGCCCGATGAAAAGCGGGAGTTCATCCTGGGCTACGCCGAGGGCGTGATCGCAATGGCAAGCGCGATGCGTGAAGCGGAGCCGTGCCGGGACAGCGCGTAACAACGGAGCGACGAGCGGGAGGGGGTGGTCATATGAGCAAGGATAAAAAGACGGCTCCTGCCGCAGAGGAGCAGGAGCCTGTCAAGTTGGAGCCGGGGGTGTTGCTTGTCCTCAACACGCGATAGGGCAACGCATGAGCTGCTATTCCTCATCCTCGATTTTGTCCTGAGTTGGTTTGTCAATCTCGCTCATGTACCCGGCGGTAATAATGCCGGAGGGCAAGGCCACAATGGCGATCCCGACAAAGGACGAAAGCATGGTGACGATCCGCCCAGCGGTAGTGACGGGGTAGATGTCCCCATATCCCATGGTGGTCAGGCTGACGGTGGCCCAGTACACGGCATCGAAGAACGTGTCAAAGGTGTCCGGCTCCACGTTGAAGATCACTAGGGCTGAGATCAGGATGTAGGCTGCGGCCAGGGTGCCTACCGCAGCCAGCGGGGCTCGTTGCTTGCGGATGACCTTCTGGATGATAAGGATGCTCTTGGAGTATCGGAACATCTTAAACGCCCGGAACACCCGGAACGAGCGGGCCAGCCGGAACACCTTGAACAATTTCAACCCAGAGGACAGAGACGAGATGGACGGGAGCACCGCCAACAGGTCAACGATGGCCATCGGCGTGAACGGGTACATCAAGAAAGACCGCCATCCTCGCCTGAGAGACAAATCGGCGGTGAGCAGCCGGGCCAGGTAGTCCAGGATAAAGAGTCCGGCGGTTATCTTATCCAAGATGGTCAAGGCCAGAGTGGTTTCCTTGAAGGCCAATGGAACCAAGCTCAACACAATAGCCACCATCATGGTGTAGTCGTAGACCCTGCTGGCCCGGTCGTCCTCTCCGGCCAGCTCAATGATTTCAAAAATGCGTTGCCGCATAAAATCGTCCCCTTCCGCCAAAATTTTACCACATCGGCGGCAGAGGGGCAACCAGAAAACAAAACGCCCCGCCAGGTGGTAGCAACACCTGACAGGGCAAATGACCTAATGAAAACCAACAAAAGGTCGTATTGCAATTATACCATACCTTTTTATCGTATGCAAGCGGAAAAACGGACAAGCACAGAACATAGCATTTGGACAGGAGGTGCTTTCCATGGAAGTGTCCGTAACCCATACAACAGAGATCGTCAGCGGAAAAGAATACCCGCTGACCATCATCAAGCAGCACGGCCCGCAGGAGATCGACATAGACGGCGTCCCGGTCAAAGTCGTGGACGTGACCATTTTCGAGAGCCCGCTGGGGAGGTCGCTCTGCTACACCAGGGCGCGGCCAGAGGCGAGCCCGGAGGAGCGTGCGGCGAACCGACGGCGGATCCAGGAGACTGCCACCAAGGCCATGATCGACATGGGGATCTGGTGAGGGACTATCAAATCGCAAAATGAAAATAGACCACAGCCCGCGCCGACAGCTTGGCGGCGAACCGGCTGTAGGGCCAAAAAGTAGGACAAGCCTACAGAGTTAGTCAGTACGCAAAGGAGCGATCACAATGAGCGCGTATCGAATTTGCGAAGAGTGCGGCGCGGCGCTGGATCCCGGGGAGCGCTGCGACTGCCTCCCGGCGGCGCCGGTGAAGTTGATCCTGCCGGGGAGCGCCCAGGTCGGTACATATCTCCGGCACAAGCGGCTGCTGAATGAAAATTTCATGGAAGCGGGAACTTGTATCATTACGCTTAACAATGAGGCCGGCGCATGAGCTGGTGCAAATACTGCGGGGCGTGGATCGACTGGATCCAGCCGTCGAAGGGACGCCCCGTGCCGGTGGAGCCTCGGCCGGTGGTGGTTATGCCGGACTGCGGCACGGAGGATTTTATCACCGACGAGGGCGAGTGGATCAAGGGGAAGCGGACGCCGGCTGGTCCGGTGGGCGGAAACCTGGTAGCCTTTGTGCCCCATCGAAGATACTGCACTGGGCGGCGCTAGAAAGGAGGACGGCAGTCATGACAAAGCAAGAGAAACTGAACAATCTGGACGCTGTGCGCAGTGTCGTGGAACGCGCGCCGGCGGTAGTGGAGTTTGCCCCTGAAACGATTTGGGAAGATCCATTCAGGGATCCGATGTCCGTCTGCGTCGAAAGCGGCATTGAGGTGTTTGAAGAGCCCGTGGGGCTCCTGCTCAGCACGGAGAACTTCAACTGGTTTGGATTTCTGTCTGGGGATGTTCTGGTGTATCAGGGTTTTCCGAGGGAAGGAGGCTGACGACATGACAACAAAACGAGGAGCGGCCATTTTGCGCGAAATTCTTGGCGTGATGGATAAGCTTCCGGAGGGCGTAGAAGTCTTGGACTTCCACACAGATGGAATTTTCCTGAACGGCAAAATCGACATCGAGGAGGCAGCCACCGCTCTGGGCGTGCCGTCTGTGGAGCGCAAGCCGGTGGAGTGGGATGAGAATACCGTGAAAGCCTTTTTCTTGGCGGGAGATGTGATGGTGTATACGTATGAGAAAAAGACTTGACGACCTGCTCTCTGCCATGATGTTGGTGGCGCTGGCGTGTTGGGTACTGTTCTTCGACATTGCCTCAGCGGGCGAGACCGCACCCATCCCAATGGCTCAGGTCTGTATCGAGCTGCCCGCGCCGGAGCCTGAACCCTCGGAGGAGATCCAGATGAGCATTTGCGATCCCGCTATCCCGCTGAGCGCGGAGCTCCAGGCGGTGCTTTTTGAAGCCTGCGCGGAAAACGATGTGCCCGTGGCGCTGGCCCTGGGCGTGATCGAGGTGGAGAGCTGTTTCCTGGCGGACGCGGTGAGCCCGGAGGGGTGTTACGGGCTGATGCAGCTCAATCCCAAGTATTTCCCGGACGGGCTTTCCCCGGCGGACAACCTGCGGGCCGGGATCGAATATCTGGGCCGCCTGCTGGGGCAGTACGGCGACCCAGCGGCGGCCCTCACGGCATACAACGCCGGATATGACACCGGCAGGCGGGCGTATGCGAACGCCGTCCTGGCTGCCGCGGAATGGTGGGCGGCCAAAAATTGACCCTGCATAGGGGGAAAGGAATAATTAAGATGGAGCATACCGAATTGATGGAACAAAACGGCGCCCTCCCCGGCGAGCGGGAGGAGGAACGGCTGAGCCTGCTGGCGGTCAACATCCGGGCCCGGAAGCAGCAGGTGGCGCGGGACAACCTGCTGGCGGCGATCGATATTGGCCGCTGGCTGACCGAGGCCAAGGTCATGGTGCCTCATGGGGAGTGGGGCGAGTGGCTGAAGCGGGAGGTGGATTACTCCCAGTCTACGGCGCAGAACCTGATGCGGATCTACCGGGAGTGCGGGGACGAGCAGGAGAGCCTGTTCGGGCCGTCAAAAGCCCAGGCGCTTGGGGATTTGAGCCCCACCAAGGTGCTGCAGCTGCTCACTCTGCCGGAGGGCCCCGAGCGGGACGAGTTCATGGAGACCCACGACGTGGCGGCCATGTCCTCACGGGAGCTGGATCGGGCACTGAAGGAGCTTGACGAGGCCAAGAAAACTGCGGAGCAGGCCAAGGCTGAGCAGTCCGCCGCCGAGCAGGCACGGCAAAAAATGGAGCAGGACATGGCTATGGCCAATGAGCGCATCGAGGGGCTGAATGCTGAGGTGGAGGAGCAGTCCGCCAAAGCCAGGGAGGCCCAGGAGGAGTCCGCCCGCCTGACGGCGGAGCTGGAGGAGCTGCGCTCCCGCCCGGTGGAGGTGGCGGTGGAGGTCGACGCCGCCGCCGTGGAGGCCGCCTGGAAGGAGGCCGAGGCGGCGATGCGGGCCAAGCTGGACAGGGCGAAGAAGGATCAGGTCAAGGCGGAAGAGGCCCGGAAGGCCGCCGAGGAGGCCAAGGCCAAGGCTCAGCGGGAGCTGGAGCAGGCCCGGGCGGAGGCCCAGGCCGCGCTAGAGAAGGCTGTGGCCGAGGGTCAGGCTGTCCGGGAGCGGGCGGAAAAGGCGGAGAAGCGGGCGGCTATGGCTGGCAATGAGGATATGGCGCTGTTCCGCACTCTGTTCGATCAGGTGCAGGAGACGGTGAATAAAATGTCCGGAGTGCTGATGAAATTCAGAAGCAAGAACCCGCCGGTGGCGGAAAAGCTGTCCGAGGCTCTGTTGGCCCTGAGTGAGAAGGTGAAGGAGGCGGCTGAGGGATGAACGAATGGTATGAGCAGGCAAAAAGTAAACTGGAGGCTGAGAAAAAGGCCGGCAGCTACGACAGATACGCCAATGCCATGAAAGACGCCGTGTGTGAAGCTCTGGACGATTTCTGCCGGCAGGACAGGGAGTTTGCCCAGGCGGTTGTCCAGGGCGGTACCTTCGAGGACTGTATGAAAGCGGTTGCCAAGAAATGCGGCAGTTCGATCTCCGACCTGGAGGCGTTCCGCCGGGCGGTGCGGTTCTACTTCCCCGGCGCTGACGTGAAGTTCCACATGACGGTCAATCTCTGCGCCGATGCGGGGGCCGAGGCTGCGGACACGGCACAGACAGCCAGCGCCGCCCCCAAAATTATAATCCTGGACGACTTTCTGTAAGGGGGCGGCGTCGTGAAAATCGACAAGAAGATCCGCGCCATGCCATGGCCGGAGCCCTATCACGGGGGCCAGCAGGGCTTTGCCGTCGCGCTGGCGTGGCCAGTGGTTGAGGGGGAGCGGATACTGGTTGCGGATTTCGTCCGGAACGTAGACCAAGCTAAGCTGTGGGTGTCCTACGGGCCGGATTTTCGGCTGGTGTGTTCTAAAAAGCAAAAACGTGCGGCCGTGCTGTACCGGGGAGCGAGGATGCCCAAACGGCACAACTTGCATCAAGCCATGGCCGGCTTCGGTTATGGTGGGGGAAGCGGCCCGGTCTGCGGCTACCCGGAAATCGGCGAAAAGGACGAGCGGGCGCTGCTGCGCTGGCTGGGCGTCCGGGAGACAGCCAACCACGGCCTGCCGGAGCTGGCGGCCTGGACGGCGGAGGCTGTCGACGCGGAAGATCTGGCCGTGAAGGACGCCCGGGGAGAGCTGCGGGATGAGGATGTGTACCTGTGCCCGGAGGAGCTGCCCCAAGGGCTGGAGGAGTTTATCCGGCGGTCCGTCCTGCCCGAGGACAGGGTGCTGCTCTACAAAAAAGACAACGTCCGGGGCACCTGCTTCCAGTGCCGGCAGCAGGTGCGCGCCATGCCATGGCGGCGTTTCCGGCCGCATGAGGGGGTCACCTGCCCCAACTGTGGAGCCGCGGTGCTGGCGCTTCTGGATACCAGCGACAGGTTCAAAGTTAACTATGTGCAGAACATAGTCAGCCTGCAGAAGGGTACGGACGGGGCCACGGTATTCCTGCGCCAGTGGCACCTGCTGCGGGATCGCGCCGCCCAGTGGGCAGACATTCCAGGCCAGCTTCAGGAGGTAGCTCGCTACGCCGTCCGGGGAGGCCGGGCGGCCAAGTGGCAGCGGGAGGCCAAGGAAAACTATATGATGAATACTTTCCGCTACAAGCTGGATGATTGGACGCGGATGCGCAATGTCAGCGAGGTATACGACGGGTCGTACTCATTCCATCTGCCGCCGGATTGGCAGGAGCAGGTAGAGAGTACGTGTCTGCGGTACGTGGATCTGGAGGGATTCATGGCGGCGAAGGAGAATAAGAACCCCGTCCGCTTCCTGCTGGACTGGGCGCGGTACCCGGCAGTGGAGAAGCTGTGGAAAGCGGGATACACCGAAGCGGTGCTGGAGCATACCGTATGGGCAAAAAAGGAGCACCAAAAGGCGGTGAACTGGAAGAAGGACAGCATCCGGGAGGCCATTTATTTTCCCATGCGGATCCTGAAGACCTGGCCGGCGGCGGAATGGACTATGGATCGGTTCCTGCGGGCCAGGCGGGTGTGGGCGCTGGTGGAGGAAGGGCGCGTCCGAGAGGGGGAGGCGGCGCAGCTGCTGGCGGCCGACGCCGACCTTGAACACATCCAAGGTGCCTTGGGCCACGCGTCCCTGGGCAGAGTGCTGCGCTACATACAGGGACGGAATGCGCAGACTTATCGGGACTATCTGCGGGACTGTGAGGCGCTGGAGCTGGATCTGGATGACCGGGCGGTGCTGTTCCCGCCAAATCTGGAGGCGGCGCACCAGCGGACGATCAGCCAGGTGGAGTACAAAAAGAACAAGGCCAAGTGGGACGCCTTTGACAAGCGGTTGGGCGGACTGCAAAAGCTGGCCTGGGCGGCGGACGGGCTGCTGATCCGCCCGCCGGCGGACGCCGGGGAGCTGATTGCCGAGGGTCAGGCGCTCCACCACTGCGTGGGCGGCTATGTAGACAGAATGGCCCGGGGCGAGACAGTGATCCTGCTGATCCGCAGGGAAGATGCGCCGGACAAGCCGTACTACACGCTGGAGTGGAAGGATGATCGGGTAATCCAGTGCCGGACCAACAACAACAAATCCTACGAGATGGATCCGCTGGTGGCGGCGTTTGTGGAGCGGTGGGTGGCCCGCGTGACGAAAAAGGGCAGGCGGAAGAAGGCGGCGTGAGAGGGACCAAAGAAAAGCCGCCCCGGTTTCCGGGGCGGCGAGTCAGGGCTGATCCTCCCGGTCTGCCGGGTGGGGCTGGGTGTGCTCCTGAATTTTGGGTGCCGCAAGCGGGATTTTTTTGATTATGCCAGATGAAAAATCTTCATGTCATAAAATGATTTCAATCTTCATAGAAACATCCATTTTGATATGCTTTGGGGCATAAATGCAGGATTGGAGGTAACGATGGAAAGGCTGACTAAGCGCGGAACACGGAAAAATGGCTATGTCTCTGCTATCGGCTCCGGTGTCGGGTGCTGGGAGAAGATCATTGACCGCCTCGCCGCCTATGAGGATACCGGCCTGGAGCCGAATGACGTCACCGATCTGATGGCTGCGCATGGAACGGCTATTGGGAAACTGGCAGAATACCGTGCGATGGAGGAAAAGCGGGCTCCGAAGTGCTACAGCGAAGACGTAGGTGGCGGATGCAGATATCTGGTGAACGATGGAGACGATGAGCCAATCGCCAAGTGCAAACGGTGTCCATTATGCCATGTCGATAAGCAGCGCCACCAGTCGCCGTCTAACGCCCCGCTGACCCTGGAGGAGCTGCGGGAGATGGACGAGGGCTGGATATGGATCGAGTTGCTGGTACCGATTTATGGCGCTGGTTCTGGCTATTATCTCAAAAAACCTTTATTTTCAACTGAAGACAAATTGTGCGCAGGCTATCCAGGTATGGTGGCGATGGAGCCTTTATATTCTGGATATGGCGAAATCTGGTTAGCCTACCGCCGCAAGCCGGAGGCGTTAGGCGGCGAAGCCGCCCCAGCCCTAAGCGGGCCGGAGGCCCGCCCACAGGAGGGGGAGAGTACATGAATAATGATGAGCGCGTCCTTATCCGGTATATATGTGACGGAGATATGCGGCGGGCGCAGATGCAGGCCAGAAGTATCTTGAACGCAATTTCGTCCCAAAGGGATGCCGCTTTCCGGGACGATATGCTCCGCCGAATGACAAGGGCGCAGAAAGGCTTCGTGGAACTGCCTCAGAATCTCAAAGGTCTTTTGGCGGTCGAGGACTCTGCCGCTTTTCCAGATGAAAAGTTCCTGATCCGCAAAACGGAGATGGAGGCGGCGGAGAAAACCATATCCCTTTATCGTGCGGCCAAACGTCTTTCGGATATGGGTATTCCCTATATGCCTGCCCTCATGCTGTACGGAGAGAGCGGCTGCGGGAAAACAGAGCTGGCCCGGTACATAGCGCACAGAGCTGAATTACCGTTTGCCTATGTCCGTTTTTCGTGTGTCGTAGATGCTCACTTGGGCGGAACCCAGTCAAACGTAGCGAGGATTTTTGAATATGTCCGCTCCAACCCGTGTGTCTTATGTTTCGATGAAATTGACGCCATTGGGATGAGGCGGGGGCAGGCTCACGAACTTGGCGAAATGAGCCGTGTTGTGATAGCTGTGATGCAGGAGCTTGACCAGGCACTCAACAATGCAATCATCATCGGAACCACCAATCGTTTTGACCAGCTTGATCCGGCCCTTGTGCGCAGGTTCCCCTTGCGGTATGAACTGGTTCCGCTATCTGCCGACGAGACGAAAGAGTTTGCGTATAAATTTTTCAAATATGTGGGGCTGGTTCCTGCTGACTGGTGGATAAATGGCTGGTGCAAAAGAACCTTTGAGGGGAACGTCCCCGCGGCAACCGTTGTGAGGGAATGTACGGATGTTGTCGTCAATCACATTTTGCGGGAGAACAGCGGGGAGGAGGCCATGTCATGAGCACAAAACCAATCCTATTCAACACCGACATGAAATCCATCCGTTTCCCGCCGCCCACCGCTGACGAGGAGATCCGCGCCATTCTAGCCAACCGCAAGACGGCGACGCGGCGTGCAGTAAAGGAGCCGTACTATATTGATGATGCAGAGGCAAGCCGGGTGTCTGGGCTTGCCATACATCGCGGAACCAGGATGACGGACGGAATGCCATATCCGCACCAGCCCTACCGCCCCGGCGACATCCTGTATGTGCGGGAGGCGTGGACGATGTTGCTTGGCTCGTATCTTTACAGGGCAAATCAGAGGCCGGGCATGAAAAATCCTGGTAAGTGGCTCCCCTCCATCCATATGCCCCGCGAGGCCGCGCGGATTTTCCTACGAGTGATGGGTGTGAGGGTGGAGCAGCTGTACGCTATCACCGGGAAGCAGGCAAGGGCCGAAGGATTTTTAACGAGGGACGCATTTATCAGGGCGTTTTTGACTATGTACCCGGATTGTACTGTGAAAAGCTGGGTCTGGGTCATTGAGTTTGAACGGATCAGCAAGGAGGAGGCAGAAAACCATGGCTATTAAGAATTACACCTCCGAGGTGGATGTACACAAGAGCCTGGGCGAGATCCAGGGGGCGCTGGCAAGCCACGGTGCACGGAAGATCATGGTGGACTATGACGAGCGGGGCCAGCCGGACTGCGTGACTTTCGCTCTTTTAATGCCGGAAGGATTGCGGGGCTTCCGCCTTCCGGCCAATGTGGACGGGGTTCGGGCGGTGTTCGCCAAACAGAAGGTCAAGGTGGCGGACGGACAGGCGGAGCGCACGGCGTGGCGCAACGTGCGAGACTGGGTGCTGGCGCAGATGGCCATTATCGAGGCCGGACAGGTGGAGGTGGATCAGGTATTTCTTCCTTACCTGACGGACAATCGGGGGCGGACACTGTACGAGGCGTACCGGGATGGACAGTTGGCCTTGGGCGGTAGGGAGCCCACCCCATGAGCGGCGCGCTGCTGCACATCGCCGTGGATGACCTGGCGGTGGAGCCGCTGGGGGTAAAGGAGGCCGTCGTCATGGCGCTGGAACATCTGGGCGGCGTCCGGGTGCTGGAGATACAGCTCCAGGAGCCGGAGCAGACGAGGATGGCGGGCGATGCCTTTGCCCCGTCAAAGCCCAGGCCCAGACCAGGGCCGAAACCCTCTCCGCCGCCACCGAGTGGACAAGCCCCCGTCCGCGGCTCTCGCCGTCCGCAGACGGCCATGGAGTGCTGCTTTAACTGCGCCCGCTACCGATCGGATCAGAACCGGGACGCAGATGGTAATCCGTATTGGGGCGTATGCGGGCGAACCGGGGAACCAGTGTACGAGATTGGAAAAAGATGTCCCGCCTGGGCGCGGCTCGGAGGATGAAAGGGGCGTGGAGCGCCATGGAAAAGAAAAAGCGGGGCCGTGCCCGCCCGGAGCGGGCTGCACGGCCAAGAAGCTGGTCAACGGCAGGAGCCGCCGAAAGGCGGGCGAGTGATTGCATATAAGGAGGGGGCCAAAATGAAGCGGGTTAAGGTGCGCACGGATTCCGGGGTGGTCACTGAGCTGGTATACTACAACGTCTCCGACCGGGCGGACGTGAAAAAGGCCAAGCCGCCCCGCCCCCGTTTCAAGGACGAGGACGAGCGGGCGGCGTTCAACCTGGCCGTCGCCCGCCGCCGCCACGCCAGAACCGTCAACACCAACTTTGGCCCGACCTCCAAGTACAGCACACTCACCTTCAGCAATGATTGCGAGGTACATACCTTCGAGGAAGCCCGGAAAGTCCGGGATAATTTTATCCGCCGCATCCTGTACCGCTGCCCCAAGGCCCGGATCATGATCTACATGGGCCGGGGGAAGTCCACCCACCGCATCCATTTTCATATGCTGTCCGAGGGTGTGCCGGAGGCGTTGATCCGTGAGCTGTGGTACATGGGCGAGATCAAGCAGATCAAAAACCTGCGGAAGCACAACAAGTATAACGGCGTGGATCACGGCCCGGATTACACCGGGCTGGCCAATTACCTCTTTGACCACTGGACGCCGGAGCAGGGCGGCCGCCGTCGTTGGAAGCAGACCAAAAATCTGGTCAAGCCCGCGAAGGACAAGCCCGTGGGGGTAAAGCGGGAGTATTCGGAGAAGCGCCCGCCCCGTGCCCCCAAGGGCTACATATTGGTGGAGAGCAAGCAGACAAAATATGGATATTGCTATTTCAAATATGTGAGGAAGCCCTGACCGGGCCCAATTATTATAATGTATACGGCGCGCCACTCCCTGACGCCGGCGGGGAGGATCGGGCCTTTCCATAGCCTTGTAGATGTGTAACATATAGCGACGAAAGGGGAAAGAAAAGCATGAGGGCGATGATAGACGGGAGGGTATACGACACAGACCGGGCGGAGGAGGCAGCCCGCTTCACGAGGCAGGTGGACATGGGCCCCCTGTTCTGCGGGGACGGCGGGCACTGGACGCCCAGCCATGAGTTTGTCCTGTACAGGACAGCCGGGGGCCTGTTCTTTGCCTATGACACAGAGGACGAGACCATTGCCGCCCTGACCAGGAAGGAGGCCCGGGCCATCCTGCGGGAGCAGGATCCGGACGGGGATGGGCAATCTTTGGCTGGGGAGCGTGAGGGCAGATGACCAGCGCGTTTTCTCAAAATCTGCGGAGGCTGCGGGAGCGCAGGGGGATAAAGCGCAAAGTGCTGTCTGAGCTGTGCGGACTGTCCAAGAACATGATTTCCAGATACGAGCGGGGGGAGCGTGTACCTCCCAGTGATGTGCTGGAGCAGCTGGCCGATTTCTTTGGCGTGACCATGGGCGAGTTGTGGGGCCAGGAGAAAAAGTGAAAAATTTTCAAAACGCCCCCATTTGGGGGCGCGGTCTGTCATGGCCGTGCTACGATAGGAGCGTGGAGGGCTCGCCATAACCTCCGCGCTCCGTCTTTCTCTCCTCCCTTCGGCTGGGGCGGCGGATACTCGCGTCCGCCGCCCGGAGCCGTGGGACTTATGCCGCTGGAAGCTCAGCAGGTAGAGCAGCTTGCGAGAAGTGAGACCTGTCTCGCCGGTATTGTCGCCGGTTCGAATCCGGCCAGCGGCATAGGGCCTCCCGCACATCCACGCGATGTGTCCCAGGGAGGACATTTACCCGCCCGTATGCAAAACCATCGTCACCCATTTGGCGAGGGGAAGCCATTCGGGCCTCTTAATGCTCCAAAGGCCACGGAGCGCCCGCCAGCCCTGCGGGACAAAAGATGGGCAAATCCAAATCAGGAGGTGCGGCAGACGAATGATTGTGATCGCGGCTTTGTTTATCTGCTGTTCCTCACTGCGTTATGTCAGCCTGACCCCGCTGATGTGCGGTGAAAACCTGGCCCGCCCCGAGCCGCAAAATACCGGGGGAAGCTGGGCCGTCCTCGACACCCGACTTCCGTGGTATACATCAGGATTTGAGTAGCTGCGGCCAAGGATTGGGGTCAATTCTATACGCGGCCCAGGGTATATGCCGGTTCAATTCCGGCAGGCCGCGCCAGACGCATTTCTTGACCGTTAACGCGCGCGCGTTATGGCAAATCCCCAGGCGCTTGGGATTTTGAACGGCTTGCGGCAGACAGGAGGGAGGATCGCCGTGGCAGGGCGAAAGCGGAAATACGGGACGGCAACTGCGCTGGAGCACCTATGCCGGCCTTGACGGCTACAAAGACGTGGTCGAGCGGGCGCGGGCCAAGATGGAGGATTACTGGCCCCCCAGGCGCTTGGGAATATGGGACAGGGCCATATGAGCGTGTCTTTGCGGTGCCATCCTCGTGGACTCTGCGGACGGGTGGATTGCCGACTTGGCGGACCTGCGAGGCTCGCCCTCCCTGCCTAGGTACTCCCTGGGGAAAAATTCAATGCGGGGCAAGGAAGGCCCGGTATTTTTGCCCATGAAACCAAAAAAATTCTGGGCCTGTTACGTTACGCAAAGCAAAAGCACCCGGAAATTTTATCCCCCCCTAAAGGGGGGATAACCGAGCGGGCCGGAGCAGTCCAAAATGCGAAACGGGCGCAGGCGAAAAAAGCGAAACCGGCGGGCCTACACCGCCGGGGCGGAAAGGGGGCCGCCTGCCGTGGCGGAGCAAAAGAAAACAACCACGAAAAAGGCGGCGCCCAAAAAGCCGAAAGCGGAAAAGCCGGAGATCCTGACCGGAATCGTGCCGGAGTGGGCCAATTCAACAGCAATTGCCCAACTGCTGGGATTTGAAGGAAATCGGAGGGTTCAGCAGTTGACGCAGGACGGAGTGCTGGAAACCGAGGCTCCTCCCGGCGGGGGACGGCGAGCATATCGGACCTGTAAAACCGTCCAGCGGTATATTTCCTACATTGAGAAAAAGGCCCAGAAAACCGGGGAGAAAAGCCGCACGGCAGAACTGGCCCTGAAAAAGCTGGAGGCCGAGGTGAAGCTGAAAGAGAGCCAGGGCCAGCTTGCCAGCATAAAGGCGGACATAGCCGAGGGGCGATACATCGAAACCGCGACGGCCACCGAACAGCTGGCGGAGTTTATGGACACGTTCAAAAGTTTTGCCATGAATATCCCCAGCCGGGTGGCGGGGACGGTGGGCAGCTATACGGACGCCGCCACCGCCCGCGCCATTGAGCGGGCAACCCGCAAGGAATTGGAGGATATGCTGGCCCTATTCGTGGACGCTGCCGTGGTGGAGCCGGAGGAGGCAAAACGGTGAAAAAATTCCGTGTAAAACGCTATGAGGTGCCGGGCTGGATCATAACAGCCGTTGAAATCCTGCGCCCACGGAAACGCCTGTCAGTTTCCAAATGGGCCGAAAAGCACCGCATACTGCCGGACGGGAACGCCATACCAGGGCCATGGCGTAACAGCGTGACCCCCTACCTGGTTGAGATTATGGACACATTCGACGACGACGTGGTGGAAAAGATCGTTTTCATCAAACCCACCCAGGTGGGCGGCACGTCCGCCATGGAAAATATGCTGGGCAGCCTGATCGACCAGGCACCAGGTCCGACCATGATTGTGTACCCGTCGGACGACCTGGCGGAGCGGACCGTGGACGCAAAGCTGGAACCAATGATCAAGGCTTGCAAGGTGCTGGCGGAGAAATACCGGGAACATATCAGCAAAAAATTACAGCTGAAATTTGGCACAATGACCGTTTACCTGAACGGCGCAAACAGCCAGGCGGACCTTTCAAGTACAAATATACGCTATTTGTTTCTGGATGAAGTGGACAAATACCCAGGGGCCAGCAAGAAAGAGTCGGATCCCGTTTCCCTGGCCATAGAGCGGACAAAGACCTACACCACCAATCGGAAAATTTTTATAACCTCCACCCCTACGCTGAAAACGGGCCACATCTGGAAAGCCAAAGAGGGGGCGGATGCGGAAAAACACTATTTCGTCCCATGTCCCCATTGTGGCCAGTATATCGAATTGAAATTTGCACAAATCAAGTGGCCAGGCAAGGACGACGTGCCGGACAACGCGGAGCGGGCGGAAATGGCCAGCTATGTGTGCCAGGCGTGTGGGTGCGTGATCACCGACCAGGACAAGGGCAAAATGCTGGAGGCTGGCCGGTGGGAATATGTGCGAAAGGATGCGGCACGGCCCAAAAGTGTGGCCTTTTGGATCTCCACCCTGTACTCCCCTTTTACCCGCTTTTCCGATATTGCGCGGGAGTTCATGCGGAGCAAAGACGACCCGGAACTATTGCAGAACTTCACCAACAGCTGGCTGGCGGAGCCGTGGGAGGACACCAAACTGAAAACCAACGCGGATCTGGTCATGGAACGCCAGACCGACGTGCCGGCCATGGAACTGCCGGAGTGGACTAAGCTGCTGACCGGTGGCATTGACGTCCAAGAAAATTGTCTGTACTGGACGATCCGGGCCTGGGGCGATTTTATGACCAGCCAAAACGTGGCCCACGGTCAGGCCCTTTCCATGGCAGAGGTCGAGCGGGTGATGAACACCGAGTTCCGGCTTCCATCCGGCGAAAAAATGATGGTGGAGTTGGCCCTGATGGACAGCGGCGACCAGACCGATGTGGTTTATGAATTTTGCTTGCTCAATTCGGAGTGGGTACGCCCCTGCAAGGGCGTGGCTTCCCTTCAAGGGCATTACAGAATTTCCACCGTAGATAAGGCCGGGAGCCGCGCTAACGGTATGCAGCTGGTCCTGATGGACGGCGGCAAGTACAAGGACATGATCGCCGCCAGAATGAGGCGACCCAACGGACGCGGATCCTGGATGGTACATAAGGACTGTGATAGGGATTACGCCGAACAGGTTACGGCAGAGCATAAGATCACAGAGCGCTCCAAGGGGAAAGTGACCCAGCGGTGGGCGCTGAAATCCTCTCATGCGGACAATCACTATTTGGACGCGGAGTGCATGGCGGCGTGTGCGGCGGATGTGCTGGAAGTCCGGTCCCTGTTCCTCCAGAATACAGAGGGAGCGGCAGAGAAACCGCAGGAAAAGGTGATCCAGCCGCCGCGCCAGGAAACAGCACCGGAGGAAAACTGGATCCGCCAAAACGACGACTGGATTTAACCGGAGGAAACCATGGACGAAACGAAAACAACGCCGGCGGAAATGCTGGCCCAAGTAAATGCCGCCATCACCACCGTGCTGTGTGGCGGCCAGTCCTACAAGATTGGCAGCCGGTCGCTGACCCGTGCGGATCTGGCCATGTTGAAATCCATGCGGGACGATCTGGAGGCGCAGCTGGCCACCGAGGAGAGCGGCCCCCTGCTGGGGCGCACCTATGTGGCGTACTTCGATGGGAGGTGATCGGTGGTGGGTTGGCTTGATAATGTGATTGCTACCGTGTCCCCACGCCATGCCTACGAGCGGGAAATGTGGCGGCAAGGGTTGGAGGAACTGCGGGGGTATGACGCGGCTGGCCGTGGCCGGCTAAATTCCGGGTGGCGGGTCACAAATGAAAGCGCGGAAATGACGGATCGGTACGGCCGGGACGTGGTGCGGGCGCGGGCGCGGGACCTGGAGCGCAACAGCGATATAGCCCAGGCAGTTCTCCACGCCTACAAGCGCAATGTGGTGGGCAAGGGCTACACCCTGCGGGCCCTGACCGAGAACGACGAACTGGACAAGCGGATCGAAAAAGCATGGAAACGCTGGTGTAAGGCCCGCAACTGCGACGTGACTGGGGAACAGTCATTCAATGAGATCCTACGGATGATGGTGGAGCGGAAAAAAGTAGACGGCGGCATGATTGTCCTATACCGCTACACCACCGGCGGCGTGGTGCCGTTCAAACTTCAATGCCTGGAGGTTGACGAACTGGACAAAACCCAGGCAACCCCGCACCAGCGAGGAAATAGGGTGGTGGGCGGTATTGAGTACAACCAATATCGTCGCCCAGTGGGGTATTGGATACGCCAGTATGACATAGAGGGCTGGCAGCTGGCGGAGCCGGTATTCATCGAGGCCAAAGACGTGTTTTTCCTGAAAACAAAGCACCGGCCCAGCCAACTGCGGGAAATGTCCGACCTGGCACCGACAATCACAAGAGTGCGCGACACCAACGAATTCATAAATGCTGTGAGCGTAAGGGAACGGATTGCCGCCTGTCTGGCCGTGCTGATCAAAAAGGCGCTGCCGTCTGGCGGCGCGGGGCGAAGCAGCGCAAAGGGGCCGGACGGGCGGGTGGACTATGCAGGCAAAAAGCTGGCCCCCGGCATGATGCTGGAAATGGGGCCGGGTGACGACGCACAGATCGTTGACCCAAAAGGTGCGGCCACCGATGCCACCGCGTTCCTGAAAACCCAGCAGGGCTTAATCGGAGCTGGCCAGGGCCTTTCCTATGAGGCAGTCAGCAGAGATATGTCAAGCGCAACCTATTCGTCCGCCAGACAGAATGCCATTGAAGATGAAAATACATACATAGAGGAAATCGAGCTTTTAACCGCGTTCATGTCCGAAGTGTACGAAAACTTTCTGATTTCGGGGGTTTTGTCCGGCCTGTTTTACATATCGGATTTTTGGGAACACAAAGAGGACTACATGGATCATTCTTGGGTCAAGACGCCGAAAAAGTGGATCGACCCAGCAAAAGAGGCCAATGCGGACAAGATTGCCCTGCAAAGCGGTCAAAAGACTTTCCAGGATCTCCAGGCCGAAAAGGGCAAGGACTGGAAAGAGGCCGTGGACGAACTGGCGGAGGTTCTGGAATATGGCCGCGAAAAAGGAATTGATATGGGAGGTGTAATTTTTGGAACTGGAACGACAGCGGCCCAGCAGAGCGGCGCCGGAGGAGGAAAAGAACCGGACGACCCGGAGCATGGGGGAGATCCTGGCCAGGGAGGCGAACAGCCCGGCGGAGGCGGAAAACAGCCGGCGGCGGACAGTTAGCTTTTCCAGTGAGGAGCCATACCGGCGCTATTTCGGTATGGAGATCCTGGACCACGGCCCCGGCGCGGTGGACCTGTCCCGTATGAACACGGTGGGCGTGGTCCTGTTCAACCATGACGTGGACAAAGTGGTGGGCAAGGTGATCCGGGCCTGGGTGGAGAACAACCGGGGCATGGCAGAAATTGAGTTCGACAGCGATGACGACGCCGAAAAGATTTTCGGCAAGGTCAAGACCGGAACCTTGAAAACCACGTCTGTGCGCTACGCCGTGGACGCCTGGGAGGAGGTCAAGGCCGGGGCCGTGTCTGCGGACGGGCGTTTCACTGGCCCCTGTCAAATCGCCAGAAAATGGACGGTGCTGGAAATTTCCATTGTGTCCGTGCCTGCGGACGCCACCGTGGGCGTGGGCCGGTCCGATAACGGGCCGCCGGATTTATCCCTGTATGAAAGACAAATCCAGATCAACAAAAACAAGTATTGGAGGTAGCAAGAACATGAAAAAGAAATGGATCGAGCGGCAGCAGGCCATCGTGGACGCTGCCCGCGCCGCTGGGCGTGGCCTGACGGCGGAGGAACAGGCGGAGTATGACGATCTCCAGCGCAAGATCGACGCGGAGCCGGACGACCAGGGCAGCGGGGAGTCTGCCGGCGGCCAGCGCAGCGCGGGCGGCCAGGAACCCGTGAACACCCCCACCCCTCCCCCTGCCGGAGCGCCCAGCGCCACCAGCGCGGAGGACACCCAGCGGGCCGTGGCGGAGGAGCGCCAGCGGATCAATGACATTCTGGCCCTGTGCCGCCAGACTGGCATGGATCCGGCGGAACATATCCGCAGCGGTGCCACCATGGACGCCGTGCGGGCCGCCGCTGTGGACTACATGATCCAGCACGGCGCCCCGGTGGTGGTGGGCGCCAGGGACAGCGGAATGGACAATTTCCGGGACGCCGCCAGGGACGCCATGCTGATCCAGGCCGGTGTGGAACTGGACAGGCCCGCCCAGGGCGCGGAGGAAATGCGGGGTATGTCCATGCGGGATATGCTGATCGAGTGCATGGCCCGCAGCGGTGAGGGCACCGTAGCGGAACTTTTGCGTCGGTCCCGTGCTGACCTGTGGGACACGGCGGTGCGGCAGTTCTTCAGTTCCACCGCGGACTTTCCGGCCATCCTGGACAACGCCATCAAGAAGGCCATCATTCAGCAGTACAAACTGGTACCGGCCACCTTTGAGGAGTGGACCAGCACGGGCACGCTGCCCGATTTCAAGGCCAGCACGGCGCACGAATACGCCATGGGCGGCGGTGACTTCCAGAAAGTCACCGAGGGCGGCGAGATCAAGGCCAGTAAGCTGACGACCGAGTTGCTGCCTACGCGGAAGCTGGACACCTACGCGACCCAGTTCTCCATGACCCGGGAGGCGTTCATCAACGACGATATCGGTTTCCTGTCCAATATGCCGGCGCAGTATTCCCGCAAGGCCAAGCAGAAGATCAACCGCCAGGTTTACGAGCGCCTGTATGAGAACCCCGCCATTTTCGACGGCGCGGCCCTGTTTGACGCAGTCCACAAAAACCTGGTCGGGGAAGGCAGTGCGCCCAGCGTCAAGGTGCTGGAGCTCATGATCCAGATGATGGGGATGCAGGTGGACCAGTTTGGCGAGAGTATCATGGTAGAGCCCGCCACCATCATCGTACCCATGGGCTGGGGCATGAGAGTCAAGCAGATCATGGGCACGGCGGAGCTCGACGTGGAGGGCATTGGCAGCCACACCGTGAACGTGCTGAAGACCGAGTATGGCAGCAAGATCAAGGTGATCCAGGAGCCTGTGCTGAATATGCTGGCCAAAGACAAGCCCTGTCCCTGGTTCATGGCTGCTGATCCCCGGCTGGTGAAGTCCGAGCAGGTGGACTATCTCAACGGCAACACCGCGCCCAGCTTCCGCCGGTCCGAGAAGGCGGGCTATCTGGGCTACCTGTGGGACATCTGGCTGGACTGGGGCATTAACGATGTGGATTTCAGGGGCATCCTGCGCAACAACGGTGTGCCCCTGGGCAAATAAGGAGGGACCAACATGAAAGCGACCTATTATCAGAGAGGTGAAACCCTGGACCATTTTCCCACCGAGAACGTGGAAAACGGCGCGGTGGTGGACCTGGGGACCCGGATCGGCGTGGCCGCCGCCCCCATTCTGGCGGGCGAACAGGGGGGCGTCCATGTGGTGGGCGTGTTCGCCATGACCAAGGCGGACGGGGAGGCCATCACCCAGGGCGCCGCCGTCTACTATGACGCGGAGGCGGACGCCATCACCGCCACCGAGGGCAGCAACACCCCCGCCGGCTATGCCGCCGCCAGCGCCGCCGCCACGGACGCCACCGTGTTGGTCAAGCTGCTGGGCTGATCGGAGGGATGGAGCATGAAAAAACTGATTGCCCAGCGCCAGATCCAGTACATGGGCCGGACCTATGAGCGCGGGGCGGCCATCCCCGCGCAGGATCCCAAAATGGTGGCGGCCTGGCTGAAAGCCGGGAGCGCCACATGGGCGGGAGATACCCAGGAGGCCGTAGCCGTTGCCACCCAGGAGGCCGCCCGGCGCTCCAGAGTGAACGACATGGCGGCGGAGGCCATCCGCGCCATGGGCGTGACCATTGAGGACGCCGCCGGGGAGTTTGTGGGCGCTGAGGGCATGGCGGAACAGATCCGCGCCATGTTTGGCCCTGGGAGCCTCCGGAACAGCGGTAGCAGCGAGGAGGGGCAGGAACCCACCGAGGGCGGAAACCTCGGTCAGAACGGCCAGGAAGCGCCGGAGGAGGCCGAAAGCAGCGGGGACGGCGGAACGTCTGCTATGTTGACCGGCCACCTGGACGCGGCACAACTGGAGCGCATGAGCAAGGCGGATCTGCTGAAATTGGCGGCGGACATGGGCGTGGACATTTCGGCGGCCAAGAACCAGAAAGAGCGGGCGCAGCTGATTGCGGCGGTGGAGGTTCAGGCCCCTGCCAATGACCCCGAAAGCGGCGGGGGTGCCCTGTAATGGGCGCCCCCAGCTTTAAGGAGTGCATAGCGGCGGACGTGTCCAACGTCTTTCTGAATAAGCTGGAGTTTGCAGACACCCACACCGTCAACGGCAAAAAAATGACGGTTCTGGTGGACGAAAACGAACTGCTGGAGCGGGACAAGGCCAAACTGCTGGGCACACAAACTAGTGGATTATATAAAAGTCGCCGCCTGATCTATGTGGCCCAAAAGGATTTTGGAAAGCGCCCAGCCATCAAGTCCGTGCTGACACTGGACGGGTTGGCGTTCCGCGTCGCAGATTGTACGGCGGAGGCCGGGATCCTGGCCATTGAACTGGAGGCGACCAAGACGTGAGCAGAACGGAAACGCTGATTGAGATTGACGTAGATGAAGAACTGCGAAAAATCATCCAGCAACTGGACAGCCTGCCGGACCAGATCGCGGCCCCCAACATTCTGAAAAACGCCATCAATTCAACCGCCAGAAAGGTCAGAAAGCAGCTTGTAAAGGACGTCAAGGGCGAATATGCCATAAAAAATACAAAAATTCTGACGGACGAAAGCGAGGGGGCCCCAAAAGTCCTGACCGCCACAACAGCGAATATGTCAGCGGGCATTCGCTCAAAAGGACCTATGCAGGAAATTATGTCATTTATGACCCGTCCGAACCAAGGGACCGGAGCGGCGGCAGCGCAGGTTCTGGCATCTGGCAGCATGAAACCGCTTGAAATGAACGGAATAAAAGCCTTTTTAGCCACCTTTGTTAATGAAAATAGCAAAGGGGAAAGAACTGAGCACACCGCAATCGTACAGCGCAGAGGCCGGGAACGACTACCGCTGAAAAAACTGATGTCCCCAGCTGTTCCTCATATGCTGGGCAACGAAACAGTGAGGGAAAAGGCGGAGGCGCTGGCCTATGAAACACTGCAAGAGGAAATAGACAAGCGGATCCAAAAGGTTTTGGGCAAGGCGTAAGGAAAGGGGGCCGGGCTCGTGACACAAGAATTCTTACAGGACGCCATGGTGAAAGACCTGGAACAGCTCTTTGAGGGGGAAACCCTGAAAAATTCCGCAGGTGTGGAGCGGCGGATCCGGGTCTATCCCCAGGATGTGCCGATCCGAGCGGGATCCGACATTGAGGACGAGCCGGAGCCTGCGGCGGACGCAGACCTGGAGGTGGAACAGCCGGAGGATCAGGAGCCGCCAGGGGCCGCACAGCCGGAGGACGTGCCGGAGCCTTATGTGGTCGTTCACCTGAATGGCGGGGAACTGCCAGCCCCGGATGAGCAGCAAAAGGTGGAGGCCGTCTTGGTTGTGTGTGTCTACGACCCAGATCCAAACCGCCAGGGTTTCCGAGATGCGCTCCACATCGTCAACAAAATTCTAACCCACTACGCCGAAAACAGCATAGTGGGCCGGCGCTATGAGGTGCAATACCCCATTAAATGGGTGACGCATGAGGAGGACACCCATCCCTATTATTATGCGGCCATGGCGCTGACACTTACTGCGCCGGCTATCTTCAAGGAGGTGCCAGAAACATGAGCACAAACCCCAAAAAGGCCGCCCAGGCCACTGGCTCAGTGGTCTACTGCGGCCCCACTATTCCCGGCGTGGCCGTGCAGTTCACGACCTACACTAACGGGACGCCCGCCGCGCTGGCGGAGGCCATAAAGGAAAAGCCAGTCCTGGACGGGCTGGTGGTTCCCCTGAATCAGCTACCGGAAGTCCGGCGCCAGTTCCACGCCGGATCTGGGCGCTATTATACCCTGTACCGCAAGGCCCAGGAGAACGGCTAAAGGAGGGAAAGAAAAATGTCTTATTTCCATGGCGTTTATAATTCCGAAATCGACACCAGCCTGACCGCACCCATTCAGGGAAGCGCGGGCCTGCAGGTCATTTTCGGAACCGCCCCCGTTCACCTGTCCAGAAACCCCTATGCGGCGGTCAATAAGCCCATGCTGTGCTACTCCTTTGCGGAGTGCCAGCAGAACGTGGGGTATTCCGACAACTTCAAGGACTTCACTCTGTGTCAGAGCGTTGATGCCTCTTTCCGTGTGTTTAATGTCGCCCCCATTATCCTGGTGAATGTGCTGGATCCCAAGAAGTCCAGGCACACCACCGTGAACGCGGCGGAGGATTGCCCTGTGGTGGACGGCCAGGTGGTCTATACAAAGCCTTACACCATGCTGGACTCCCTGGTGGTCAAGAACGGGGGCACGGAACTGGTGGCGGATCGTGACTATATTGCCGCCCATGATAATGACGGCAATGTGCTGATCACCATTCTGTCTCAGGCAGCCCAGGGAGCCGCCACGCTGTCCGTGGCAGGCAAGAGCCTGAACCCTGCCGGTGTGACCCGCGAGGATGTGGTGGGCGGCGTGGACGCCCTGACCGGCCAGGAGACTGGCCTGGAGCTGGTGCGGCACATCTACCCCAAACTGGGCATGGTGCCCGGGCTGCTGCTGGCCCCCGGATGGAGTGGGGACGCGGTGGTGGCGGCGGCGCTCCAGGCGAAAACCGAGGCCATCAACGGCGTTTTCGTCTGCAACTGTCTGCTGGATATTCCCACAGAGGGCGACAATGGCGCAGCCGTCTACACGGACGCCAAGGTAGCCAAGGAAAAACTGGGTGCGACCTCCAACCATGCCGCGGCCCTGTGGCCAATGGTAGCGGTGGGGGATAAGATTTACCACTATTCCGCCTTGTTCGGCGCCCTGACTGCCTACACCGATGCCAGCAACGCAGACGTGCCCTATGAAAGCCCGTCCAATAAGGACCTGCGGATCACCGCCACCGTGCTGGCGGACGGCACCGAGGTGGTTCTGGATGAGCAGCAGGTAAACGATGTGCTGAACGCAAACGGGATTATTGGCGCAGTAAATTCGGATGGGTTTAAGTCCTGGGGCAACAGCACAGCGGCATACCCATCCACCACGGATCCGAAAGATCGTTGGTTTGCAGTACGCCGTTTCTTTGACTGGGACGGAAATGATTTTATCAGAACATACAAGCAGAAGGTGGACAAGCCGGGGAATAAGCGATTGATTAAGTCCATTGTGGACAGTCAGAACATTAAGGGAAACGGTTATGTGGCCCGCGACTACTGCGCCGGCTACAAGATGGATTTTCTGGAGAGCGAGAACCCGGCCACCAACCTGATTAATGGCCACTTGACCGTCCACACCTTTATGGCCCCCTATATCCCGGCGGAGTACATCGAGAATATCCGGGAGTATGACGTGGCAGCCCTGACGGCGGCCCTGACCGCATAACAGGAGGTACATATGAAAACTCTTCCGACCAAGATCAATAAATACAACGTCTACAACGCGGGAAACCGCCTGTTGGGCATGGGGGATGAAGTTACCCTGCCCAGTTTTGAGGCGTCCAGCGAAACGGTGAGCGGCGCGGGCGTCCTGGGTGAGTTCGACGATCCCACCGTGGGCTATTTCTCCAACATGGAAATGGAAATCCCGTTCCGGGTTCTGGACGAGGAGGCCGTGGAAATGCTGGACCAGACCAAGGCGGTCCAGCTGGAACTGCGCGGCGCCCAGCAGACCACCGACGCCAGCGGGGACATTGAGTTCCGGCCCATGCGTGTGGTGGTCCGTGGACGCATGGCCAGTTTTGACCCCGGAAAGGTCAAGGCCGCCAACGGCATGGACACCAGCGTGAAATTGACGATCCTCTATATCCTGATCGAGCTGGAGGGCAAGCCCATGGTGGAACTGGACAAGATCAACGAGGTTTTCAAGATCCGGGGCGTGGACATTCTGGCCAAGATCAAGGAAATGTGCTAAGTGCTCAATAGAGCGCGGGGGCAGTCATTCGGGGCAAAGCCTCGAATGGCGCCCCTTGCGGCGGAAAACAGAAAGGAGTTTTTCACAATGGAAAAGAACAAACAGAACGACACCGAGCGGGCGGAAATGGAGGCCATGCAGGCCACCCAGGCGGAGGCCGGGACCGAGGGCGTGGAGGACACCGAGCCGGAGGATCTGGTGCTGCGGTTTAACAAGCCGTACAAGTTCGGCGGAGTGGAATACACCGAGGTGGACCTGTCCGGCCTGGAGGACGTGACGGCGGGGGTGTTGGAGAGCGTGGGAAAGATCGTGGCCAAGAAAAACCCGGGTATGAACCCGGCCTTGCAGGAAATGTCCATGACGTTCTGTACCTACCTGGCCCAGCGTGTGGCCAAGCTGCCACTGGACTTCTTCACCGGCCTGCCGGCTAAAGAGGCCATCAAACTGAAAGCCATGGTCACAAATTTTCTGTACGCCGGGGATGGGGAGGACTAACCCCGGAGGTAATCCGTAAGGGCTGCGTGGCCCTGTCCATGCAGCTGCATAGCGGTCTGGACGTCTTCCTGTCCATGCAGGTGGACGATGTGAACGACTACGCGCAAACGGTCAAGGCCATGTGGGATGAGGTGAACCGACGCCGTGGCAAAAAGTAAGACCTATGAAATGATGCTGAAAATTGCCGGAAAGGCGGACGGCTCCCTGAAAAAGGCCTGTGCGGCGGCGTCTCAGAATCTGGAAACGCTGGGTAATGCGGCGAAAACCGCCGGAAAGGTAGTGGCAGGAGCATCTCTTGCTATCGTGGGAGCAACCGCTACCATAGGAACCGCCGCGCTGGAAGCGGGGAAGGAATACCAAGCGCAGCTTGCCAACATTTCTACCCTACTGACTGGAACGGAGGCAGAGGTGGCGGCCCGCACGACGGAAATCGGGGATCAAATCCTGGATGTGTCGAACCGCACCGGTGTGGCTACCGACAATCTGACCGATGGCATGTATCAAGTCATTTCCGCATTTGGTGACTCGGCGGACGCATCAAGCATTCTGGAAACAGCGGCAAAATCAGCAGCGGCGGGAAACGCCACCACAGCGGACAGTATCAATCTGCTGTCCGCCGTGACAAAAGGCTATGGCGATACATCGGCGGAGGCAGTACAAAAGGCGGCGGATTTGTCTTTTGCGACTGTGCGGCTGGGGCAGACTTCTTTCCCTGAGCTGGCATCTTCCATGGGAAAGGTGATTCCGCTGGCCAGTACGTTGGGGCTGGAGCAGGAACAGCTTTTTGGTGCCATGGCCACACTAACCGGCGTGACGGGATCCACGGCAGAGGTGGTCACGCAGTTAAAGGCCACCATGCAAGGCTTCTTGTCTCCCTCCAAAAATATGAAGGAAGCCCTTAAATCAATGGGCTATGAAAGCGGACAAGCGTTGCTGGAGAGCGAGGGCTTGCAAGGGGCGCTCGACGCTCTGAAAAACAGCGTGCATGGGGATGAACTGGCATTTGCGGGGCTGTTTTCGTCCGTAGAAGCGCAGACCGCCGTGCTGGCCATGGCGGGTACACAGTCCGAAAACTTGGCTATGAAAACAGCGGAAATGTACGAGGCTGCCGGGGCGGCAGATACAGCCTTTCAGCGCCAGACAAAAAACCTAAAATATACCATCCAGACGGTCAAAAATCTGGGGCAAAATTTTCTAACGCAGTTGGGCACCAATATACTGCCTTATGTCAGTGATTTGGCAGAAAAGGCGGTTCCGAAAGTGCAAAGAGCGCTGGAAAGCGCCGGAGATTATGTGGAAAAAACGATTATCCCGACGGCGGAAAAGGCTGTAAAGTGGATCGGTGAAAACAAGACAGCGATTCTGGCTGTGGCTGGTGCCGCAGCAACCGCAGTGGGAGCTTTTAAGGGTTTGCAAGTGGCGTCTGCCGCTGTGGGTGCGGTAAAAAACCTGTCCACTATCTTCAAAGCGGGAGCAAAAAGCGGTGGTCTGCTGTCCAAAGTGCTGGGAATGGGCAACGTCAAGCTGGCGCTGATCGCCGGGGTGATCGCCCTGGTGGCGGCGGGGTTTGTCCTGCTGTGGAACAAAAGCGAAAAGTTTAGGGCTACCGTTTCAATGCTGTGGAGCCAGCTCAAAATTTTGGGACAATATCTGGCGGAAATGGCCAGCACAGCATGGGGGAAAGTGGCACCACTATTTGCAAAATTGGGCGATATGATGCTGAACGGCCTGGAGCGGGCGACGGAGCTATTGGCACCTATTGCACTTGGCATAATTGGCGCCCTGATGGGGATAGCCGAATTTATCACTGGCGTTTTCTCGGGCGACTGGGATAAAGCCCTGCGGGGGCTGAAGAGTATATTCTGGAATGTGCTGGGCGGCATGGGAGGCTTGGCCGTAGCCGGATTTACTGCCATTCTGGAGATCGGGTCCGCTATATGGCCTGTGCTCGACAATATCGTTTTGTCCGGAATTACAGCAATAGGCGAACGTTTTCCGTTGCTGGGTGCGTATTTGCAGGGCTGGTGGAGCAGTATCCAAGCGACATGGACTAATGTGCAGGCGATTTTCTCCAACATCATTGATTTTATTGATAATGTGTTTGCGGGAAATTGGTCTGCCGCCTGGCAAAATATCGTGGATATTTTCGGAAACCTTTTTGGCGGCCTAGTCAATTTGGCAAAGGCTCCCATTAATGGAGTTATTTCCGCTATCAATTTTGTGTTGGAAAAGGTCAACGGCATATCTGTCACGATCCCGGACTGGGTGCCGGGTATGGGCGGGAAGGCGCTGGGCTTTAACATCCCCACCATTCCGCAGTTGGCCGCCGGCGGTATCGCTACTGCGCCAACCCTGGCGGAAATCGGCGAGGGCGGGGAGCCGGAGGCGGTTCTGCCTCTATCCAAACTGTCCGCCATGCTCCAGGAGCCGCCGGGGGACGCACCGCTGGCCCAGCTGGCCAAAATGCTGGATGACTGGACTAAGAACCCTACGCCAGGCCAGCAGGGGCCTGACATGGGCGGAAATGACAGCCCGCCTCCGGAGGGTGGCCAGAACCCGCAGGACGACAGAGGGGACAACGTCACGTTCGTGTTCCATTACCACGGCACCGCCTCACCGGAGCAGGCTAAAGAGGCCGGGAAAATCGGCTTTACAGAGTTCAAACGCCTATACCAGCAAATGAAAGCGGAGGAGCGCCGCAAGAATTTGAGGGCGTCCACGTGCTAAGGAGGAGCGAACCATGGCAGGCACATACACCACCAAGCAGGGGGATGCCTGGGACGCTATCGCCCACCAAGTGTATGGCAGCGTGAAATATACCGGCTGGCTGATGGAGAACAACCGCCCCCACCTGGACACGTTCAAATTTAGGGCAGGGGTGGTTCTCCAGACGCCTGACCCGCCGGAGGACAGCACGGCGGACGATCTGCCGATTTGGAGGACTGAGGCATGAAAACACGGCGGGCATATGTGGATCTGACCTGGAATGGCGCAGCCGTGACCACCAAAATGACCGGCTATCAGGAAAACGTAACCTATACGGATCAGGCCAGCGGAGAGGCGGACAGCCTGGACGTTGCGATCCATGGAGAAAAGTGGATCGGGCCGTGGTTCCCGGCGGAGGGGGACGCCCTGACCGCAACCATAAAGGTATATGACTGGGAACGGGAGAGCGACAACAGGAGTCTGCCCTGTGGATCGTTCGTGCTGGACAATCCCTCATTTAATGGCTGGCCGGTAACTGGAACAATTTCCACTGTATCTGTTCCGGCGGACAGTTCTTTCAGGGAAACCAAGCGGAGCAAAACCTGGGAAAATGTCACCGTGGAGGAGATTGGAAAGGAGATCGCAGGCCGAGCGGGTGTGGCCCTGTTCTACGACGTGGAGGGCGGCCCCATTCAGATCAAAACCATAGAGCAATCGGAACGGACGGACTGCGATTTTTACATGGATCTGTGCAGCACCTACGGTCTGGCCATGAAAGTCTATTCCAAAAAGATTGTGGTTTTTGACCGGGAGGCTTACAAGGCCAAAAGACCGGTGGGCACCATCACCAGGGATATGGTCAAATCGTTCAGCTGGAGCGGGCAACTGGCCGGGACATACACCGGCGGGGAATATACTTACACGGA
This sequence comes from uncultured Oscillospiraceae bacterium, assembly GCA_964498005.1. Taxonomy (GTDB): domain Bacteria; phylum Bacillota; class Clostridia; order Oscillospirales; family Oscillospiraceae; genus Enterenecus. Next base: position 52,250 of record CAZCFU010000001.1, read on the forward strand.
TCCGTACACCGAGGAAGAAATAAAGGTCAACGTGGGAGGAGGTTCCCGGATCCTGAAACTGTCCGGCAAGGCGGACAGCAAAGCCGACGCGGAGCGAAAGATCAAGGCGGCGGTGGCCAATGCCAACCATGGGGCTAAAAAGCTGTCCATGACCATCATGGGAAATGCCATGTGGGTGGCCTCCCAATGTGTGGCGGTCAAGGATATGGGGAAACTGTCCGGCAAGTATTACATGGACAAGATTATCCACAATGTTGGTGGCGGCTACGACATGGAACTGGAAATGTCACTGGTGGAGTAAGAAAGGGAGGCAGAGCCGATGGACAAGGGAATCCGGCTGGGCAAGGTTTCCAACGTGGACTACGCCACCGGCATGGTGCGGGTGGTGTATCACGAAAGGGACGACGACGTGACCCGCATGATCCCAATACTGTCCACGGTTTTTTCCGGGGTTTACAGTATGCCAGAGGTGGGTGACCAGGTTTTAGTCATCCACCTGTCCAACGGAAGCGAGGCCGGGGTGGTTCTGGGCCGCCCCTGGAGTGAAAAGACAAAGCCGCCGGAGGGGGCGGAAAAGCTGTACCGTCTGGACATGGATCGCGCCCCTGGTGTGGCCATGGTTCGCTATGACGGGCAGGGAAAGGCCCTGCTGATTGTCATGCCGGATATCACCGTAAAAAGCCCTGTTTGTGTGATTGGCGACGTAGTGATAGATGGGAATCTGACAGTAAATGGTGACGTTACTGTGTCCGGAGACGTGGTGGCTGGGGGCGTATCCCTACGGAACCATACGCACGGTGGAGATAGTGGCGGAACCACAACAGCACCGCAATAAAAGGAGGGTCAGGCCGTGGCCGTTGGAACACTGGGACAGATTGTTTTTGAGGTCAGCGACCAAAAGGTGCTGACCTTTGACAGTATGACCCGCGACGTTTCTGGGCGCTGGACAGAGCATGAGGTTATGGGCGTAAAGCCAAAACCGGAATTTTTGGGGCCGGGAAATCAAAAGATCGCCCTGCCCATTACGCTGTCCGCCGGCCTGGGTGTCCGTCCCCGCAAAATGCTGGAACTAGTGGAGAGCATGGTGGAGAGCGGTGATGCGGAGTATTTGATCATAAACTGCAGGCCGGTGGGCCGCCACCCGTTTCGCCTGACAGCCTCCAGCGAGACGTGGGATCGTATGTACCGGCGCGGCGAACTGGCCAAGGCAAGCCTGACCATCACCCTGGAGGAATACACATGACACACGGAACAAATGCGCCGTTGTTCGACTTCAAACTGGAATATACCTTTGAGGACGACAAACTGGCGGAGCTGGATCGACAGCTGGCCCTGCTGCTGTCCACGCCGGCGGGCACCATGCCACTGGATCGGGAGTTTGGGATCCAAATGAATTTTGTGGACAAGCCCCCGGAGGTGGTAAAGAGCCTATACACGGCGGAAGTGACCAAAAAGGTCCCGCAGTTTATCCCATGGGTGCGGGTCTATGAGGTTATATGGGGATATGGAGAACAAGGGCACATCAAGCCAAAGGTGGTGATCACCCGTGCCTGACATTTCGGCATTGAAAAATCTGCCAGATGTTAGTTTTATTGACGGGGCAACGGTGGAGGACATATGCGGGGAAATGGTGGCGGACTATGAGGCGTTTATGTCTCAGGCCACTGGCCGCCCGCTGACCCTGGACCGTGCCAGTCCTCACCGAATGGAGCTATACGCGGCGGCGGCACAAATCTATCACGCCATGCAGTACATTGACCGAGCAGGCAAGCAGAACCTTTTGAAATACAGCTATTCCACTTTTCTGGATCACCTGGCGGCCTTTAAGGGATTGACCCGTGAACCGGCGGCAGCGGCCACCACCACCCTGCGCTTTACTCTTTCGGCGGTGAGGGGGGCGGCCACGGGGATCCCGGTGGGCACCAGGGCGGCGGTGCCGGACTGGTCCGTGTATTTTGAAACCACAAAATACATGGAGATCCCGGCAGGGGCTATGACGGTGGACGTGCCCGCATCCTGTACCGTGACCGGCACAGTGGGGAATGACCTGCCGGTGGGAAAACTGGCCGTACTGGTGGATCCTATCCCCTACATGGCCAGCGTGTCCAATATCACAGTAACCGCCGGCGGAGCGGAGATCGAGAGCGACGACCACCTGGCGGAGCGGGTTTACCTGTTCCCCGGATCCTACTCCACCGCAGGGCCGGAGGCCAACTATCAATACCACGCCAAAAAGTTTAACGTAAACGTAGGGGACGTGGTGGTGGCCAGCGAACAGGCGGCGGGCACCGTGGACATTTATTTCCTTATGGCGGATGGAACCACCCCGCCGGAGGAGATGATTACTGGCCTGGAGAACTACCTGCGAGATAACAATATTCGCCCCATGACCGACCTGGTGCGGGTGGCCGCGCCGGCAGAGGAGGAATACTCCATCGACCTGGTCTATTACATCAACCGCGGCGACAGTAACCGGGCCATAGCCATCCAGGAGGCCGTGACCGCCGCCGTGGAGAAATACAAGGTGTGGCAGCGAGCCATAGGGCGGGATATCAACCCGGACAAACTGCGGGAGCTGGTCATGGCGGCGGGGGCTAAACGAGTGGAAATGGCCACCCCGGCTTACCAAATCGTGGACAAAAAGTCCGTGGCTGCCCTGACCGGCCAGACAGTCCACTATGGAGGACTGGAAGATGATTGACCTGCGTGGCAGCCGCTTCACGGACATTATGCCGGAAAACCTGGCCAGCCAACTGGAAACCCAGGCTTTTGCCTATGCCCTGGGCCGTCAAATAGAAAAGCTGTGCGCCTATGCGGATATGATCCGTATTTATGCCGCTGTGGACTCCATGCCGGAGAAGATTCTGGATGTGCTGGCGGTGGAACTGCGAACCCCGGCCTACAGTCAGAGTTTTTCCATTGGGGTCAAGCGGGCGCTGGTCAAGGGTACATTGAACTTTTACGCCCGCATGGGCACCCCGGCGGCCTGCAATCAGATCATAGAGACCATTTTCGGCAGTGGTCATATAGAAGAATGGTTTGACTATGAGGGAAACCCGCACCATTTTCGGGCATACGTGGGTGACGGCAGGGTGAATCTGGCGGATCTGGAGGAATTCCTGCAGGTGCTGGAGCGCGTCAAACGCCTTTCCAGTTGGCTGGATGAGGTCATTATCACATTGCCCACAGTTTGCGGTCAGATCCCTATTGCCACCCGCCCCGGCCCCCGCATTGGCCGCTCCGCGCCGCCGGCGTACCACGCCCAGCTGCCCCCGGGGCGTATCCCCGCCGCGTCCCTGCTGGGAATGCGGTACAGCACAGTCACATTACCCATGAAGGAGGTAAAAACCGATGGGCTATAACGTATACATGACAAAGGCCGGGTTCGCCCTCCAGGCGAAGCTGTTCGCCGAGGGCGGCGATCTGGAGATCACCCGAGTGGAGGTGGGCTCCGGCATCCTGCCCGAGGGGGCGGACTGGCGGACGCTGACGGGGCTGGTGCAGTCCCGGGCCGTGGCCACGTCCACCAAGCCCCTGCGGCGGGACTGCACGGTGAGCCTGGAGATCGAGTACCGCTCCGACCTGACCCAGACCGAGGAGCCCTTCCAGATCAATGAGTTCGGCGTGTTCGCCATCGGGGCGGAGGGGGAGGAGGCGCTGATCCTCTACGGGGATCTGAGCGACTGCCCGGACACCGCCGTGCCGCTGAAATACGGCGGGTGCGTCCGGCGGTATCCGGTGCTGATGGAGATCGGGCCGTATGCCGGCGCGAAGCTGGACTTCCCGGCGTGCGCATGGGTGACATGGGAGGAGCTGGCCGAGGCCATTGCCGCCCACGACGCCGATCCAGCCGCCCACCCCTATCTGCTGGGGCTGTACGCCGGGGCGGACGCCCGCCTGTCCCTGCTGGAGCTGATGTACAACACGGACGTGTCGGGCAACCCGTTCACGGCCACGTTCGAGAGCCTGACGGGCCTGATCTGCACCGGCGTGTGGAACACCGCGCTGGCCCAGCTGGAATTTTGAGAAGGTGAGGGAATATGGCAATTACGAGATTGGGCCGCAAGCCCGTTGAGAGCATCGTCAAACTGAACATGAACGGCGTAGCAACAGAGTTCATCATCATCCATCAGGGCCTGCCGGGGACGATGTATGACTCGTCCTGTAATGGGACGTGGGTGCTGATAAAGGATGCCTACGAAAAACGTGTGTGGGGCGGTTTAAATGATAATGAATATCCAAGCAGTCCCACCGCAAAATATATGAACAGCACATACCCAGGATTATTTGATCCCGATATTCAACCGGCCATTAAGGACGCCAAAATTCCCTATGTCTACAGCGTATATGGCGGTGTGGTTAAATCTGGGGCAAACGGTTTCCCGGCAAAAGCATTTTTCCTGTCAGCCGCCGAGGTGGGCTGGACGAAAAACACCAACCAGTATTTTCCGGCTGCCGGCGCATGCCTGGATTACTTCCGCGGGACTGCGGCAACTGACGCCAAGCGTATCGCCTATCTCTACGGAGCACCCACCGAGTGGTGGAATCGCGACCCTCCGTGCGATACAACAAAAGACGTGACAACTATAGCAACGAGTGTGTTGTACATAAAGAAGGACGGCGGCTGGGGTATCAACAGTGATTCCGCGTCTCTAGGCATTCGCTTTGCGATGATTCTATCGCCGGATCTCTATGTCACTGATGACGGCACCGTCATTGTCAACACCGCCCCCACCACGCCCTCCAAGATCACCATCCCCGGGCAGATCAACGGCGGCAGCACCATCACCCTCTCCTGGGGCGCCGCCGCCGACGCCGAGGACAACCTGGAGGGCTACAAGGTGGAGCGCAGCCTGGACGGCGGCACCGTCTGGACGCAGATCTACCAGGGCGGGCTGACCAGCACCACCAACATCGTGCCCTTCGGCTCCGAGAGCGTCATGTACCGGGTCAAAGCCTATGACGCTGAGGGCCTGGAATCCGGCTGGAAAACCAGCGCCCAGGTCACCGTCATCAACAACACCGCCCCCACCGTCCCCGGGAGCCTCACCGTGCCGGAGACGGTACAGGGCGGCCAGCCGCTGGCCATTTCCTGGGGCGCGTCCTCCGACGGGGAAAACAACCTGGCCGGGTACAGCCTGGAGCGCCAGGTGGACGGCGGGGACTGGGAAGCGGTCTACTCCGGGCCGGAGCTGTCCTTCACCGACCAGATCACCAAGGGTTGGCTCACCGTGGCCTACCGGGTGCGGGCCTATGACACCGCCAACGCATACAGCGGCTTTGCCGTCTCTGAGGTACGGGAGGTCAACAACAACACGCCCCCCGCCATTACCTGCGAGATCCCCGCCAACGCCAACCTGGGGGTAAGATCCGAGGGCTTTGAGATCCCGTACACCGTGGAGGATGAGGAGGGCGACGAGGTCACCGTCACCGAGGCGGTGGACGGCACGGCCCTGCGGACGTTCCAGGCTGAGCTGAGCGGCTCCAACAGCTTCCGGCTCACCGGCGAGGACTTCATGAAGCTGCTCAACGGGCGGCACACCCTGGCCATCACTGCCGCCGACAGCGCCTCCAGCGCCGTCCACAGCCTGAGCTTTGAGAAGCTGGTTACCAGCGCGTCCGTCACGCTGGAGCGGCCCATGGAGGCAGACGGGCCCATCAGCGTGTGTGTGCTGTCGGTGTCCGGCTTCATCCCGGCAGACGCGGATTACAGGGTGGAGGTCACCAACAACGCCCTGGACGACGAGCCGGCGTGGGAGGACTGCGCCGCCGCCGTGAGGGCCGGGGCGAACCACGTCTTTGAGAACCAGGCCGCCGCCAACGGGTTCGCGTTCAACTTCCGGCTGAACGTCAGCCGGGGCGAGAGCGGGATCGGAGGATATTTAACGTCTATTCAAGGGGGGTTCCAGTAATGGGTTTGAACATCATCAGGACGGACAGCGTACGGGATCGGGCGCTGGAAAGCCTCGGCATCACCCCGCCCAGGGACTGGGGCGACGTGGAGCAGGTGCGGGCGGCCAAGCTGCAAGAGATCTCCGCCGCCTGCAATGCCGCCATCACCGCCGGGTGCGACGTGACGCTGACGGACGGCTCCACCGGGCATATTTCCCTGACGGCGGAGGATCAGATCAACCTCTCCACGGCCACGCAGGCGGTAGGGCAGGGCGCGGCGGGCTATCCCTACCACCTGGACGGCCAACTGTGTACCCTGTATCCGGCGGCGGAGATCATGGCCATGGCCCAGGCGGCGACAGCCCACAAGCTCTACCACACCACCTACTACAACCACCTGGCCGCCTGGGCGCGGCGGTGCTCGACTGTGGAGGAGGTGGCGGCGGTTACATATGGAGCGGAGTTGCCCGAGGATTTGGCGGCCAATATGGCGGAGATTTTGGCGGCGGCGGGAGGTGCGGACGATGCTGTGTAAGTGGCAGGGTCATGTAATCCGCTGGTTGTGCGGCGGAATGCTGTACGGGCTGCTGGAGATCCTGTGGCGGGGTCACACCCACTGGACGATGATGGTTCTGGCGGCGGCGCTGTGCGTCCCGCTGGACCTGGCCAACGAGCATATGCCATGGGCGTTGCCCCTGTGGGTGCAAGCGATCCTGGGCGGGCTGACCATTACCGCCGGGGAGCTTGTGGCGGGGCTCATCCTCAACGTCTGGCTGGGGCTGGGGATCTGGGATTACTCCGGGATGTGGGGCAATCTCTGGGGGCAGATCTGCCCGCTGTACGCGGCGCTGTGGTGCCTGCTGGCGGGGCCTGTGATCGTGGGGTTCGACTGGCTGGACTATTGGCTGTGCGGCGGGGAGAGGCCAAAGTATACGCTTTTGTGAAGGGAGGCGCGAAAATGGAAAGCATCATCGTGGCGGCGCTGGCGCTGATCGGGACGCTGGCGGGTACCTATTTCTCCAACCGGAAAGGGGTGGCGCTCATTGCCTACCGGCTGGAGGAGCTGGAGAAGCGGGTGCAGGCCCACAACAACCTGATCGAGCGCACCTACAAACTTGAGGAGCGCACAGAGCTTCAGGAGGAGAAGATCAAGGTGGCCAACCACCGGATCGAAGATCTGGAGAAGTCCAGGAATTAAAGAAAGGGGAATTTACCAATGAAAAACAACGAGTACATGAAGAAGTGGATGAGGGCGGCGGCCATCCGCGCCGTCAAGACCATGGCGCAGACCGCCGTGGCCACCATCGGCGCGTCGGCGGTGCTGTCAGCCGTGGACTGGCCCGTGGTGGTGTCCGCGTCGGTGCTGGCCGGTGTGCTGTCCCTGCTCACCAGCGTGGCGGGCCTGCCGGAGGTGGAGTGATCCGCCGTGGACAACGCACGAAAGATTTGGGACAAGCTGATCTCCGCCGGGCTCACCCCGGCGGGGGCGGCGGGGCTCCTGGGCAACCTGTACGCCGAAAGCGGGCTGAACCCCCAGAACCTCCAGAACATCTACGAGGCAAAGCTGGGCTTCACCGACGCCACCTACACAGCGGCGGTGGACAACGGCACCTATGCCAACTTCGCCAAGGATTGCGCCGGGTATGGCCTGGCCCAGTGGACGTACAGCACCCGCAAGGCGGGGTTGCTGGCCTTTGCGCGGGTGCAGGGCGCGTCCATCGGCGACTTGGATATGCAGGTGGGGTATCTGTTCAATGAGCTCCAGAGCCTGTTTAAGGGCCTGTGGGGCAAGCTCCGCACCGCCACCAGCGTCCGGGAGGCGTCCGACTGCGTGCTGCTCCAGTTCGAGCGCCCCGCCGACCGGAGCGCGGAAAACTGCGCCCGTCGGGCGGCAATTGCCCAGGAGTTTTATGACAAATTCGCGGGAGGAATAATCATGAATTTCATCATGACCGCCGCGGTGTTCTGCGCCCAGGCGCTGAATATCGCGAGGAACTACAAGACCAGCTATATGCTGGGGCCCTGGGGGTGGCCCGCCACCGACAAGATGATCACCAGGGCCACCACCAACGGCTCCAACGCGCAGGCCAACAAACAGTGGCTGACCAAGGCAAACGCCATCAAGGGGAAGGGCTTCCTGTTCGACTGCGTGGGCCTCATCAAAGGCATTCTGTGGGGCTGGAACGGGGATTTGTCCCGCACCTATGGCGGCGCGGGTTACGCCTGCAACGGAGTGCCCGACTATGACGCCCTGAAAATGCTCAACTGCTGCAGCGGGATCTCCGCCGACTTCTCCACCATCGTGCCCGGTGAAGTGGTGTGGATGAGCGGTCATATCGGCATCTACGTGGGCGGCGGCGTGGTGGTGGAGTCCACGCCAAAATGGAACTGGGGTGTGCAGGAGTCCACCTGCCTGAATGTGACCGGGAAGCAGCTCCCCGGGACAGTGGGCAGCCGGACGTGGACGAAGCACGGAAAACTGCCGTGGGTGGATTATACCGCGGCGAAAGAAATCAACGAGGAGGACGACGATATGCTGACCTATGAGCAGTGGAAGGAGTACATGGACCGCTACCGCAAGGAGCTGGCGAGCCAGCCTGCCCCTGACTGGATGAAGGATGAGCTGGCTGCCGCTGTGGCTGCGGGCATCACCGACGGAAAGCGACCCTGCGATCTGATGATTCGCGGGGAGGGCGCGATCATGGCGCTGCGGGGGATGCAGCGCAAAGAGTGAGTAAAATCCCAGGCGCCTGGGATTTTCGCAAAGAGGGGGCGGTTCATACAGACCGCCCCCTCTTTTGCGTATAGAATTTAATCAGATTGTCCCTTAGTCCCGGACGCTTGTGCGTCCGAATCTTTTTCTTTTGCCGGGATTACTGTCACCTTCTTTGCGGCTATCAAATCCCCTAGGTCGCAGTCAAGAGCCTCACAGATGTTCCGAATCAAGGCCAGGGATACAGTGTCCTGGTACTTATACATATTTCGGATTACATCCACCCTCACACCAACTTTCTGGGCCAGCTGCAGATCAGTGACACCCCGTTTTTTCAGAGTTTCATCCAGCGGCCTAAAGGAAAGATATGTCCGCTCATGGGTGCCGGGTGCATCGCTTCGCATGATTAGCCCCTCCTCAAATCTCGGTTCCGTCCGGGAGTGTGAAGCGGATCTCAACCTGGCAGCCCAAAGCCCCCGCCAGTGTCAGAATATCCTTCTCAGTGAAGTTCCCCCGCGTCATTTTGTTAGATAGGTTTTGCCGGGTCTGCCCAGAGGCTTCAGCAATATCCCCCATTGTTTTATTCTGACGCTTCATAATCAGCCGTACCTTTTCAGCTACTGTAATGTCCATGGCGCACCTCCTACTATTACTATACATCAATCCGTGTCGTTTGTCAAAAGCTTTTTTCAAAATATACGAAAAAATGTAAAATAACTATTGACAAACGACACGAATTGATGTATTATAATCTTGTAAGGCAGAGGGGTCAAACCTCGCAAAACCTCTTACGAAAGGAAGTGAGGACATGGAAGAGGGTATGACAAACGCCGAGTTCGATGCGTTTCTGGAAACATTGGCCCAGCTGATCGAGGCAAAGGCCACAACGGTTGCAGAGGCCGCCGCTCTTATCCGAGATAAAAAGAGCAAATAAAATAGGGTAGCGGGCCCCCTACCAAGAGAACCGCTACCCAACTCCAATAGGGGCCAGCCGAGAGCCTTACCTCGGCGGCCCCTCCATGATAACAAAGTAAGGCAGAAAAATCAAGGACATGGAGGAAAGCAAAATGAAAAGCCTGAACACCATGAAGCTTGTGTCCAACGCCATCGAGGAGCCGACCAAATATAATGCGGCCATCGACGCCGCCGAAACTTTCGAAGACTCCAAAAATATTGCCCGGAAAATGATGGGCTACATCAATGGGCTTACCACTTTCCTCAATACCATGATTTGCTTCGAGAACAACGATTTCACCGGGGAGTTTGGGGAAGTCCTGGAAGGGTGGATGCACAAGATGTATCAGGCCCTGGTCAATAAGGCAATCGAAACAAAGCAGGATCACGATGTTGAATGGAAGCTCCTGACTAAGCGTGATGAATACGAGATGATGTAAGGATAATCGCCCCCTAACCGGGGCGGTTTTCTTTTGCCAACCAGGAGGTGGCGCTTACGGCGGGAGCGATCGGGGTGCGAGCCTCCAAAATTGCTGGGGTTAGATAATACCTTAAAGGCGCTATATCTTCCGATAAGGACTGCGTAGAGGACCTGCGGCTCTATCCCACTGTCAGCTCCCAGGCCGTCATCGACCGGGCCATCAGCTTGAAGGCCGGGCAGGCTGAGCTGCTGTACGCTTACATCGACGTGGAGCCCGTGGGCTTCAACCGGGGCTACTTCACCGTAGACGTGCGCTACTTCTACCGGGTGACCGCCGACGCCTTTGTGGGCGCGGCCCGACCGGTGTCCATCTGCGGGCTGGCGGTGTTTGACAAGCGGGCCATCCTGTTCGGCAGCGAGGGCAGCGCCAAGGTGTTCTCCTCCAACAGCAGGGCGGACGACCTGGACGAGCAGAACCTGATGAGCACCAACCTGCCCATCGCGGTGGTGAACTCGGTGGATCCCATTATCCTGAGTATGCGCCTGTCTGACCCCTGCGAGCCGCCGACCTGCGCCTGCGGCGATGGGGCGGAGGTGCCCGCGGGCATTGCGGGCTGCTTCCCCGGGGAGCTGAACATGGGGGGCGAAGGCCGGCGGGTGTACGTCACCCTGGGCCAGTTCTCCATCATCCGCCTGGAGCGGGACAGCCAGCTGCTCATCCCCGCCTACGACTACTGCATGCCCAGCAAGGAGTGCAGCGGTGGCAGCGAGGAGGATCCTTGCTCCATCTTCCGTCAGGTGCAGTTCCCCACGGAGGAGTTCTTCCCGCCCAACACCATCGCGCCCCCGGAGGGCTATCAGGAGACCAAGAACTGCTGCTGCTGACGAGACACAAGCTCCACATCCCTCGCTTCCGCCTTCGGCGAAAGCTCACTCGTTACACTGTGCCTCGTCATCCCATTCAAAACCACTTTGTTGGGTTTTGAATGGGGACCCGAAGGGGCGGAGCGGATTTCCCGCTCCGCTCCTTAATTTTTGATGAAGGCTATTCTCATTCCAGAAAAAACGTGGTAGAATAACAACACATCAAAACATTTCCATTGGGAGGTCTTTATGACAAATTGGAACGCCCTGTATGACCGCCTGCGGGGGTCAGTCCCATCCCTGGAGCTGCGGCGGGATGAGCCCATGAGCCGGCACACCTCTTTCAAGGTGGGCGGACCGGTGCCCCTGATGGCCCTGCCGAAAAGCGAGGCAGAGGTGCGGCAGATCATGTCCGTGGCCGTGCTGGAGTTCGGTGTGCGCCCCTTTTTCATGGGCAAGGGCTCCAATCTGCTGGTATCGGACGCGGGCGCGGATCTGCTGGTGATCAAGGCGGATGGATTGGACAGGCTGGAGCTGGAAGAGGAGGGCAAATCCTGGACGGCCGCCCGTCCCAATGGCCGCACGATTGTGGCTGGAAGCGGGGTATCCCTGGCGCGGCTGGCCAATTTCGCATTGGAAAACGGCCTCACCGGGCTGGAGTTTGCCCATGGCATCCCCGGCAGTGTGGGAGGCGGCGTGTACATGAACGCCGGGGCCTACGGCGGGGAGATGAAACAGGTGGTGACCTGTGTGTCCTCCGTGTCCCTGCCGCCGGAGGAGATGATCCGGGAGCTGAAAGACCCTGGGTTCTCCTATCGCCACAGTGTCTATCAGGAACAGGATGAGTTTATTTTACGGGTATACTTCACCCTGGATCCCGTGGATCGGGCGGAAATCAAGGCAAAAATGGACGATCTGGCCGCCCGGCGGAAAGAAAAGCAGCCCCTAGAATACCCCAGCGCCGGTTCCACCTTCAAGCGTCCCGCCCCGGTGGACGGACAGCCGGTCTACGCCGCCGCCCTCATCGACGGGTGCGGCCTGAAGGGGTTGACGGTGGGCGGGGCCCAGGTGTCGGAGAAGCACGCGGGCTTTATCGTCAACACCGGCGGGGCCACTTGCGACGATATCGTGAAGCTGATGGCCCAGGTGCGTGAGCGGGTATTCCGGGAGACCGGCGTGACGCTGGAGCCCGAGGTGCGTTATCTGGGAATGGAGGGAGATAGATGGAATTTCTGATCGTGTCGGGGCTGTCCGGGGCGGGCAAGTCCACCGTCATGTCCATTTTGGAGGACAGTGGCTTTTTCTGCGTGGACAATCTGCCCCCGGTGCTCATCCCCAAATTTGCCGAGGTGTGTCTGGCCGGCACCGGCTCCTACGAGCGGGTGGCCATGGTGTGCGACATCCGGGGCGGGGAGAACTTCGACGGCCTGTTCGGGGCGATGGACGCCCTCAAGACCATGAAGTTCCAGTACAAGGTGCTGTTTGTGGATGCGGACGACGCAACCATCATCAAGCGCTACAAGGAGACCCGCCGCGGCCACCCCCTCATGGGGGAGACGGGCAGCCTGTCCCAGGCGGTGGAGCGGGAGCGGGCGGCGATGGAGCCGGTGCGGGCCCACGCGGATTACGTCATCACCACCACCTCGCTGCCGGTGCGCAAGCTCCGGGGCCAGGTGCTGGATATGTTCGCCCCCAACCGCAAGAGCGCCAATGAGATGAGCGTCACCGTCACCTCCTTCGGCTTCAAGTACGGCCTGCCCCTGGAGGCCGATCTGGTGTTTGACGTGCGATTTCTGCCCAACCCCTTCTATGTGGAGGAGCTGCGGCCCCAGACCGGGCTGGATCAGGGTGTGGCGGACTATGTGTTCGGCAACCCCACCGCCCAGGAGCTGATGGAGCAGCTGCGCCGGCTGATGGATTTCCTACTGCCCCACTTTGTGGAGGAGGGCAAGAGCGCCCTGGTCATCGCCGTGGGCTGTACCGGCGGGCGGCACCGCTCGGTGGCGGTGACTCGCGCGCTGTGCGAGTACATCCAGGGCCTGGGCTACGCCGCGGGCGAGACCCACCGGGACATGACGAGGGCGTGACCATGGGGAATCAGAAACGGCATAAAGGGCCCGCCATTGTGGCCCTGGGCGGCGGACACGGCCTGTCCGCCATCTTGAGGGGGCTGAAGCTCCATACGGACGATCTGACCGCCATCGTCACCGTGGCGGACGACGGCGGCGGCTCCGGGGTGCTGCGGGAGGATCTGGGGATGCCCCCTCCCGGCGATATCCGCAACTGCATGGAGGCGCTGGCGGACACCGAGTCGCTGATGCAGCAGCTGCTGGCCTACCGCTTCCCAGACGGACGGCTGGCTGGGCAGGCGTTCGGCAATCTGCTGCTGGCGGCGCTGGACGGCATTTCGCCCTCCTTTGACCAGGCGGTGGCCCGGATGAGCGAGGTCCTGGCGATCACGGGACGTATATTGCCCGTGACAAATGCCGATGTGCAATTGGAGGCCAGCTTTGAAAACGGCTCCAGTGTGTGCGGGGAGTCCAAGATCTCCGCCGCCAAAAAGGAGCAGAACTGCCGCATCCACCACGTCCGTCTGCTGCCGGAGCATACGCCAGCGCTGCCCGCCGCGCTGGACGCCATCCGCCGCGCGGAGGTCATCCTGCTGGGGCCGGGGAGCCTGTACACCAGCGTGATCCCCAATCTGCTGGTGGACGGCGTCTCGGAGGCCATCGCGGACAGCTCGGCGCTGAAGATTTACGTATGCAATATCATGACCCAGGACGGGGAGACGGAGGGCATGACCGCCCAGGATCACGTTTCCGCCCTGCTGGAGCACGGCGGGCCGGGGCTGGTGGACCTGTGCCTGTGCAATTCCGATCCCATCAGCCGGGAGCTGCTGGAGCGCTATTCCGCCGAGGACGCGGAGCCCATGCGGGTGGACCGCCGGGAGGTGGAGCTGCTGGGCGCGGAGGTGGTCTACCGTCCCCTGATGGACATGGACTGCGGCTATGCCCGGCACTCGGGTGTGAAGGTGGCCCAGGCGGTGGTGGATCTGTACCAGCAGAGGGCTGATACCAAGATTTTTTAAGGAGTGAGAGACCGTGGCCTTTTCCGCCGACGTGAAGCAAGAGCTTTGCCGTCCGGCCGTGAGCCGCCGGTGCTGCGCCCAAGCGGAGGCCTACGGCGTGCTGTTGTTCTGCGGCGCGTTCCACCCCCGTCAGGCCCGGATCGTCACGGAGAGCCCGGCGTTGAAGGAGCGGCTTCCCGCACTGTTCCGGAAGGCGTTCAAGGTGTCCTTTGACCAGACCCCCGAGCCGGGGGAGGGGAAGGGCGCGTTCCTGATTGAAAGCCCGGCAAAATTGAAGGCAATTTTTGACGCCTTTGATCTGGAGTGGGACGGCGCGGTGTCCCTGCACATCAATCTGGCCATGCTGGAGGAGGAACACTGCCGCACCGCCTTTCTCCGGGGGGCGTTTTTGGCGGGGGGCTCGGTGACTGATCCCATGAAGGGGTATCACCTGGAGCTGGCCACCTCCCACTACCATGTGGGCCGGGAGCTGCCCGCCCTGCTGCGGGAGGCGGGCTTCGAGCCCAAGGAGACCGACCGCAAGGGGAACCATGTGATATACTTCAAACAGTCTGACCACATTGAGGATTTCCTAACCTTCCTGGGGGCCCCGGTGTCCGCCATGGCGGTGATGTCCGCCAAGATCGAGCGGGATATCCGGGGCAGCGTCAACCGCCAGGTGAACTGCGACAGCGCCAATCTGGACAAGACGGTGGCGGCGGCAAGGGAGCAGCTGGCCGCCATTGAGCGCTTACAGGAGTCCGGGCGGCTGGATGCTCTGCCGGACAAGCTCAAGGAGGCGGCGCGGCTGCGGCTGGAGAACCCGGAGCTGAACCTGAACCAGCTGGGGGCGCTGTGTGAGCCGGCGGTGAGCAAGTCGGCCTTTAACCACCGGATGCGCAAGTTGATGGAGCTGGCGGAGACAGAGAAAGGAGACGGGACTGGATGAAACAGAAACGGAGCCTCCGGGAATGGCTCAGACTGCACGACCAGGCCGGAGCCTTGGCTTTGATCGGGATACCCATTCTCGTTCTTTTGATAGGCGGGCTGACGCACAGCGGAGCTGTAACGGCGGGCGCAGCGCTTCTTTGGGTCATGGTATGGGGATTTGTGATGAGCAGCCGCTGGGAAAAGCTGCGCTGTCCTCATTGCGGCAAGCTTCTCTTTAAAAATGTGAATCTCATGAAAAAAGCCAGAATCAAACGTGCAGATACGGCGGATTGGATCTGCCGTGGCTGCGGCCAATGCGTCAATCTTGACGCCCCCACTGATCCATAACTGCCCGAAATTTATCGGTTTTAGTTTCGGAGGTATACCCATGTCATTCACCCATTTACATCTGCATACGGAATATTCTCTTCTGGACGGGGCCTGCCGCATCAGCCAGCTGGTGGATCGGGTGAAGGAGCTGGGCCAGTCCGCCGTGGCAATCACCGACCACGGGGTCATGTACGGCGTCATCGACTTTTACCGGGCCTGCAAGGCGGCGGGGATCAAGCCGATTATCGGCTGTGAGGTCTACGTGGCTCCAAGAACTCGATTTGATCGAGTTCATGAACTGGACGGCTCCGCGCGGCACCTGGTGCTGCTGTGCCGCAATGAGCAGGGCTACCGCAACCTGAGCTACATGGTGTCCATGGCTTTCACCGAGGGCTTTTACATCAAGCCCCGCATTGACATGGATTTGCTCCGGGAGCACCACGAGGGCCTCATCGCCATGTCTGCCTGTCTGGCGGGGGAGATCCCCCGCCGCCTGCGCAATGGCGACTATGAGGGCGCGAAGGCTCACGCCCTGGAAATGCGGGAGCTGTTCGGCGAGGACGGCTACTACCTGGAGATCCAGGATCACAAAATCCCCGAGCAGCAGACTGTTATCGCGGGCATCATGCGGCTGAGCCGGGAGACCGGCATCCCCATGGTGGCCACCAACGACTGCCACTACCTCACCCGGGAGGACGCCGCCATGCAGGACGTGCTCATGTGCGTCCAGATGGGCAAGCTGGTGGAGGACGACGACCGGATGAAGTTCGAGACGGACGAGTTCTACGTCAAGAGCGAGGAGGAAATGCGCGCCCTGTTCCCCAACTGCCCCGAGGCAATCGACAACACGCAGAAAATCGTGGACGCCTGCAATGTGGAGTTTGAGTTCGGCAAGTACCACCTGCCCGAGTTCAAGCTGCCCGAGGGGGAGACGGACGGGGACGCTTACTTCGAGAAGCTGTGCTGGAAGGGCTTCTCCCAGCGCTACCCTAACGGCGGCGAGGATTTGAAAGACCGCCTGCGCATGGAGATGGGGGTCATCCGGCAGATGGGGTTTGTGGACTACTTTCTCATCGTGTCCGACTTCATCGGCTACGCCAAGGAGAACGGCATCCCGGTGGGGCCGGGGCGCGGCTCCGGGGCGGGCTCCATGGTGGCCTACTGCCTGCGCATCACCGATGTGGATCCCATCAAATACTCGCTGATCTTCGAACGCTTTTTGAACCCCGAGCGGGTGACCATGCCCGATATCGACATCGACTTCTGCATCCGGCGGCGGCAGGAGGTCATTGACTATGTGTCCCGGAAGTACGGCGAGGATCACGTGGTGCAGATCGTCACCTTCGGCACCATGAAGGCCAAGGCCGCCATCCGGGACGTGGGGCGGGTGCTGAATGTTCCCTATTCCGAGGTGGACAACATCGCCAAGCAGGTGCCCTTTGACCCCAAAATGACCCTGGACAAGGCGCTGGTGCTGTCCAAGGGGTTCTCCGACCTCTACAACGGGGACGAGCGGGTGAAAGAGCTGGTGGACATGGCCCGGAAGATCGAGGGGATGCCCCGCAACGCCTCCACCCACGCGGCGGGGGTGGTCATCACCAAGCGCCCGGTGTACGAGTACGTCCCCCTGGCCACCAACGACGGCCAGCCCGTCACCCAGTACACCATGGTGACCATCGAGGAGCTGGGCCTGCTGAAGATGGACTTCCTGGGCCTGCGCAACCTGACCGTGCTGGACGACGCGGTGAAGATGGTGCAGAAGGAAATTCCCGGCTTCAGGCTAGAGGACATCCCGGACGACGACATGGAGGTCTACCAGATGCTGTCCGACGGGCGCACTTCCGGCGTGTTCCAGATGGAGTCCCAGGGCATGACCGGCGTGTGCGTGGGCCTCAAGCCCAAGAGCATTGAGGATATCTGCGCCATCATCGCCCTGTACCGCCCCGGGCCCATGGACTCCATCCCCAAGTTCCTGGCCTGCGCCCAGGATCCAAAGCTGGTCACCTACAAGCACCCCTCCCTGGAGCCCATTTTGGCCAACACCTACGGCTGCATCGTCTACCAGGAGCAGGTCATCGAGATCTTCCGCAAGCTGGCGGGCTACTCCCTGGGCCAGGCGGACATGGTGCGCCGGGCCATGAGCAAGAAGAAGGAGAAGGACGTCCAGCGGGAGCGGGGCACCTTCATCCACGGCGACCCCGCCCGGAATATCCCTGGCTGCGAGGCCAATGGCATCCCCGAGGCGGTGGCCCAGTCCATCTATGACGAGATCAACGACTTCGCCCACTACGCCTTCAACAAGTCCCACTCCCTGGCCTACGCCATCGTGGCCTACCAGACGGCCTGGTTCAAATACCGCCACCCCCGGGAGTACATGGCGGCCCTGCTCACCTCTGTGCTGGACTCCCAGGACAAGGTGGCGGAGTACATTGCCGAATGCAAGGAAAACGGCATCGCCCTGCTGCCGCCGGATATCAACGAGTCGGGCGCGGCTTTCACCGTGTCCGGGCCCAACATCCGCTTCGGGCTGGCGGCGCTGAAGGGGGTGGGCGTGGGCTTTACCAACACGGTGCTGGCCGAGCGGGAGAAAGGCGGGCCCTTTGCCTCCTTCCCGGAGTTCTGCGCCCGGATGTACGACGGCGATTTGAACAAGCGGGTGCTGGACAGCCTGATCCGCTCGGGCTGCTTTGACAGCATGGGCTGCCGCCGCTCCCAGCTGATGAAGGTGTATGAGCAGGTGGTGGACTCCGTCGCCCGGGATCGCAAAAAGAACCTGGAGGGCCAGTTCGACCTGTTCGGCGGGGGCGGGGAGAGCGTCTCCGTGCCTACGGTCACTCTGCCCGACATCCCGGAGTTTTCCCCGGTGGAGCTGATGGCCATGGAGAAGGAGACCACCGGGCTGTATCTGTCCGGCCACCCCATGGACGAGTACCGCAGGCAGGCCCAAAAGCATGGGGCGGTGTCCATCGCGGCCGTCATGACAAGCGGCGGGGAAGAGGACAGGCCCTCCCCCTATGGAGACGGCCAGCGGGTGACGCTGGCGGGGGTGGTGGCGTCGGTGCGAACCAAGACCACCAAGAACAATTCCCTTATGGCCTACGTCATGCTGGAGGACGCCACCGGGGCCATCGAGCTGCTGTGCTTTTCCCGTACGCTGACGGAGAGCGGGGCCTACTTGAAGGTGAATCTGCCCGTAGTGGTGACAGGCCGGGTGTCCGTCCGGGATGAGAAGGCCCCCCAGCTCATGGTGGATCGAGTGACCCCTCTGTCCGGCGCGGGAAAATCCGCTCAGGCGGGGGATCAGGTGCTGTGGATCCGCCTGCCCGACGGAGGGGAGACATTTACCTGGCTGAAAAAGCTGCTGAATATGTTCCCCGGCGATTCCCGCGCCATTGTCTATCTGGCGGATCAGAAGAGGAAGCTCCAGACCCACTGCGTCCACCATGAGGCGCTGTTGGCCGAGCTGCGGGAGACGCTGGGGGAGGAGAGTGTGGTGCTGAAAGCCACATGAGATCGAGATTTCTAAGGTGAGACTATGCAGGCAAGGGAAAGAGTTTTAGGCAGGATCGGAAAGGTGCTGTTCCACCGCCTGGGCATTGTGGCGATACTCATTATTGCGCAGATCGCCCTGTATGTCACGGGGTTGGTGGTGCTGCGGGACAGCCCGTACTACAAGCCGGTGGAGTGGCTGTTTATCGTGCTGTCGGTGCTGGCGGCCATGTGGATCGTGGGAAACAAGAGCAATCCGGGCTATAAGATCGGCTGGCTCATCATCGTGCTGGGGCTGATGCCCTTCGGCTCCCTGGCCTATCTGCTGTTGGGCGGCAATCATCTGTCCGCCTTCAACCAGCGCCGTCTGCGCTCCATGGAGCGGAAGATCCGCAAGAACCTGGGGGCGGAGTGCGGCCGGTCAGCCTCCCTGGGGGAGCTGATGGGGGAGGACGCGGCCTGTATGGCCCATTATCTGGAGCGCACCACCCACTGCCCCGTGTATGGCAACACCCGCACCAAGTACTATCCCCTGGGCGACGACTGCTACGACGATATCCTGTCCGCCCTGCGGACGGCGGAGCGATATATCTTCATCGAGTACTTCATCATTGAAGAGGGTAAGCTGTGGAACTCCATTCTGGATATCCTGAAGGAGAAGGTCAAGCAGGGGGTGGAGGTCCGGGTCATCTATGACGACATCGGCTCCATCGCCACGCTGCCCTCGGACTACCCCGCGAAGCTGGAGAAGCTGGGGGTGCACTGCCGGGTGTTCAACCGCGTTCTGCCGGTGGTGTCCCTGCGGCAGAACAACCGGGACCACCGCAAGTATATGATCATCGACGGCCGGGTGGCCTTTACTGGGGGCATCAACATGGCGGACGAGTACATCAACGTCAAGCCCCGGTTCGGCCACTGGAAGGACTCCGCCATCCGGCTGGAGGGGGACGCGGTGTGGTCTATGACGGTGTCCTTCCTGTCCATGTGGGACTTCACCCACAGCGAGGGGGAGCACTTCACCCCCTTCCGGCCCGCTCCCGCCCACGGCGGCACCGTGGGCTATGTGCAGCCCTACCACGACTGCCCCTGGGACAATGAGCCGGTGGGCCAGTCGGTGTATCTGAACCTGATCTACCGGGCCAAGCGGTACGTGTATATCACCACGCCGTACCTGGTCATCGACTACTCGCTGACCATGGCGCTGGCCACCGCCGCCAAATCCGGGGTGGACGTGCGCATCATCACCCCCCACATCCCGGACAAAAAGACGGTGTTCGAGATGACCCGCGCCTACTATGAGGAGCTGCTGGAGGCGGGGGTGCAGATCTTTGAGTACACGCCGGGGTTCATCCACTCCAAGAACTTCATCGTGGACGACCGCTTTGCCACCGTGGGGACGGTGAACCTGGATTACCGCAGTATGTTCCTCCACTTTGAAAACGGCGTGCTGCTCTACGAGACGCCGTCGGTGGCCGACATCCGGGAGGACTTCCTGGACACCCAGACCAAGAGCCTGATGGTCACGCTGGAGGACTGCCGTTCCGTGTCCCTGCCCCGCAGGCTGTTCCGGGATCTGCTGCGGCTGTTCGCGCCGCTGCTGTAAAGAAAGCGGGGAGCCGCCAGGCTCCCTGCTTTTTTCATACTCCCCGGCGCCCACGCCCCGGCCATGGCGGGCCGCCTGTTCTGAGCAAACCCAAAAAACGGCTTGCGTCTTTGGCGCAAATGGTGTAGAATAGTGGAACCGAGGCAAATAAAAGGCAGGGCGTGAGGGATTGCCGTCCCCCACGCCCCTATGCGGGAGCACACTCCTCCCACACAATAGCAATATGCTACGCCAACCCCATTATAACGGTTTTCCCTATCTTATTCAAGGGCCGTTTTGGGGCTTTGTGTCTATGCGTGTTACGCGGTGTGGGGTTTTTATATCCCGCGCCGCTTTCTGTTTGCCTCGATGGAGCGGCCCAACAGCGGGGGCGGGGGGATCTCCCGCCCCCTGGGCTGAACCATTGAGACAAAAAGAACATGGAGGAATCGCAGTGAAAAAAAGAGTATCATGTCTGTGTCTGGCCTTGCTGCTGCTCCTGTCCCTCGCGGCCTGCGGCAAGCAGGCGGAGGAGCGGGACAGCACCCCGCCCACGGCCAGCGTCCAGCCCACCCCCGAGCCCACGCCCACCCCGACCCCGCCGCCCATCCCCTACACCGACGTGCCCGAGGACGCGCCTTACTATGACGCGGTGGTGTGGGCCTATGAGAGTGGCATCGCGTCCGATGGCGATACCTTTGAGCCGGATTCCGTCTGTAGCCGAGGACAGGTCATCACCTTCCTCTGGCGGGCCATGGGTTCCCCCGAGCCACAGATCACAGAAACCCCCGTCAGCGATGTTGTCCCTTCCAACTGGTTCTACAAGCCTGTTTTGTGGGCCTATGAGAGCGGCATTTCCACCAGTTCCGCGTTCAAGCCCAACAGTCCCTGCACCAACGGCGAAGCCCTCACCTTCCTGTGGCGGGCCGAGGGGAAGCCCATGGCTGCTGTGGGCAGCAGCGTCATAGCCCTTGCCGCGCCCAGCCAGTATTTCACCCGCCCGGTGGCCTGGGCCGAGACGAACGGCCTGTTGTCCGCCGAAGTCGGGTTTAATCCCTCCGCCGCCTGTCTCCGGGCCGACCTCATGACATACCTGTACTGGGCCGCGGAGGAATGGACATTCACCGAGGAAGATAAAACCGTTCAGGCCGAATATGAGAGGATTTTAAACAGTGAGGAACCCTTTACGCGCTACTCCGGGGGCCTATGCTACGCCGACTATGTTGACGTGGATAACGATGGCAAAGTGGAACTGTTGACGGTGGAAACTGGCGAGAATCTTGCCGTTTCTGGCTGGTATGCTTATGATGTTACGGCAACAGTATACGCAAATATTGACGGTCACGCCGGGAAACTCTGCGAACAAACAGTTTCTTTTTATTCAGGAGAGGATTCTTTATATATCTGCGCATACGATTCTAAGGTGTGTTTGCACGTTAAGGAGTTCGCACCTGGAGCCGGGTATTACAATGATTTTTACAAAATCGAAAACGGTACTTTTGTAGTCAGCGACAGCGTATCAGAAGAATTTACTTTTACTGAGCGCGGCAATGTCTTTTTCTCGCATGGAAACGCTGTTTCAGAATCTGAATACAACGCTATCATAGAAAAGTACACAAATCAAAAAGAACTTTTCAGGTATGACAGCTATGGTATTTCCGTCCAGAATCAGGGGATTGCTCCAAGCTGGGAGGAATACACAGAATATTGGGAAAAATACTGGACAAACTATTGGGCGGCTTCCGACCCCGTGTACGCGGCGGTGCTGAACGGCGATTTTTCCGCCTTTGCGGGAACCTATAGTCCATATTCAGATATGAACCTCACTTTTAATAATCTTACTTTAGATAAAAATGGTATTTTGACAGGTGACGATTTTATACTTGCAATTAAACCGTCTTCTGTTACTGTGCGCGAAGACGGTGTGATTTACTGCGAACTTGCAATAAGAGACGAAGGCGAAGCTGGGCATACGTACGAGTATTATGAAATATATCCCGTTGGTGTAGAGGCAAGGTTTATTATGGACGAGAATTATCGGGATAATCCCGATGTAGTGCGTATCATATATAAGTATCCCACACATGGCGTAGATCAGGATTTGTTCACCAAGGTATCTTAACCCATCCAACCATTCGGTAGACAAGCGTAAAAAGAAAAAGGAGGAGCGGCAGCGATTACAGCTGCCGCTCCTCCTCTTTTTTGATGTTTCAGGGCTTGCCCAGCAGGGCGAACATATTCTTCTTGTACGCCTCCACGCCGGGCTGGTTGAAGGGATTGACCTGGAGCACGTGGCCGCTGACGCCGCAGGACAGCTCGAAGAAGTAGAACAGCTCGCCCAGGGCGTGGACGTCCATCTTGTCCAGCCGCAGCACCATGGAGGGCGCGCCGCCGTCCTGGTGGGCGGCCAGGGTACCCTGGAAGGCCATCTCCCGGACGAAGCTCAGGGGCTTGCCCGCCAGATAGTTCAGGTTGTCGCCGTTGTCGTCGCTGTAGGGGATGGCGATGTCGCAGCCGGTGTCGTCCACGTAAATGACGGTTTCGAACAGGTGGCGCTCGCCGTCCTGGATATACTGGCCCAGGGAGTGCAGATCGGTGGTGAACTGGGCGGAGGCGGGGAAGATGCCCTTGCCGTCCTTGCCCTCGGACTCGCCGAACAGCTGCTTGAGCCACTCGCCCACAAAGGAGTAGGACGGCTCATAGGAGCAGAACAGCTCGATCTTTTTGCCCTGGCGGTACAGCAGGTTCCGGGCGGCCACATACTGCCACACGGGGTTGGACATATCCCGCTGGTCAAAGGCGTTCATGGCGTCCCGGGCGCCGGCCATCAGCTCGCCGATGTCGGTGCCGCCCACGGCGATGGGCAGGAGGCCCACGGCGGACAGCACGGAGAACCGGCCGCCCACGTCGTCGGGCACCACGAAGGTCTCCCACCCGTTGGAGTCGGCCAGGGTCTTGAGGGCGCCCCGGGCCTTGTCGGTGGTGGCGTAGACGCGGCCGTCGGCGTCCTTGCCGTACTGCTTCACCAGCAGCTCACGGAACACCCGGAAGGCCACGGCGGGCTCGGTGGTGCCGCCGGACTTGGAGATGACGTTGATGGACCAGTCCTTGCCCTCCACCTTGGCCATGACCTTTTTCAGCTCGTTGGGGCTGAGGGAGCAGCCCACGAAGCAGATCTCGGGGCCGTCGGAGGGGAATACCTCCAGCGCGGCCCGGGCGCCCAGATAGGAGCCGCCGATACCCACCACCACCAGCACCTGGGAGTCCTGGCGGATCTTGGCGGCGGCCTTCTGGATGCGGGCGAACTCGTCCTTGTCGTAGTTTTCGGGCAGGCGCACCCAGCCCACAAAGTCGGAGCCGGGGGCGGCGGGGTCGTAAAGCTTGGCGTGAGCGGCCTCCACCTCGGAGGCCATGGAATTGATATCGTCCTGGGAGAGCACGCCCTCCAGTTTGGACAGGTCTAATTTCAACATGATGGATCACTCCTCGATTCAAATTTACACTGTTTTCGCCCCCATAGGGGGCGAAAACAGTAGATCATTATCACTCGGCGAAGAACAGCGCCGCGCCGCCGAAAATGCCCGCGTTGTTGCCAAGCTGGGCCTGGGCAAAGCGCACGTCGGAGCAGGCGTCCAGGACATTGACCTTGAACGAAGCCTCTACCGGATCCAGCAGGGCGCGGCCCGCGGCGGACACGCCGCCGCCCAGAAGGACCACCTCCGGGTTGACGATACAGCTGACGGTTGCGGCGGCATAGCCCAGGGCGTCGGCGGCCTCGTTCACCACGGCCTGGGCGTTCTCGTCCCCGGCGGCCGCGGCGTCATACACGTCCTTGGCGGTGACCTTTTCCATCTCCTTGAAGGGGGAGAAGGCTTTGGCGGCACGGATGATGCCGGTGGCGGAGGCGGTGACCTCCAGGCAGCCCTTCTTACCGCAGCCGCACTGCCAGTCGGAATGGAAGGGGACGGGCATATGGCCCACCTCGCCGCCGCCGCCGGTGGCGCCGGCCACGATGCGGCCATCGCAGATGATGCCGCCGCCCACGCCGGTGCCTACGGTGAACAGCACCAGGTTGCGGCACCCCTTGCCGCCGCCCTGCCAGCACTCGCCCAGGGCGGCCAGATTGGCGTCATTGGCCACCCGGACAGGCACGTTCGCCCGGCTGGACAGCTCCTGGGCCACGTTGAGGTTCCTCCAGCCCAAATTGGCGCAGTGGGTCACTGTGGATTGGTTCACGATGGGGCCGGGTACGCCGACGCCCGCGCCCACGCAGGTGCAGTCGGGGAACTCCGACATGACCTGGCGCATATGGTCGGCGATGTCGTCAAAGGTGGCGCCCACATCCCGGAAGGTGGGGAATTCCCGCTTATCCAGCAGCTCCCCTTCCCGGCTGACCAGCCCCAGTTTTACGGTGGTGCCGCCGATGTCTACGCCGAAGCAAACTTCTTTCACACTCCAGACCTCCTTTTCATTATGTGGCCGCCTCGATGGCGGATCATTTCATGTGCCAGATATTGCGGGCGTATTCGTCCACCGCGCGGTCAGCGGAGAAGAAGCCCGCCTTGGCGATGTTCACCAGGGACATCTTGTTGAACCGGGCCTTGTCGCCATAGATGGCGGACACGTCCCGCTGGGCGCGGACATAGTCGTGGAAGTCGGCCAGACACATATAGGGATCGGCGGGGCCCCTGTGGTTGGTGGTGAGGGAGCGCACGATATCGTCGAAGTGCATCCCGTTGATGCCGCCCATGAGCAGATCCATGACCGCCTTCAGTTCCGAGTCATTGCGGACGTAGTCCAGGGGATTGTAGCCCCAGCGCCACAGGTCGTTGACCTCCTCGGTCTTGAGGCCGAACAGAACGATGTTCTCGTCGCCCACCTGCTCGTGGATCTCCACGTTGGCGCCGTCCAGGGTGCCCAGGGTCACCGCGCCGTTGATCATCAGCTTCATGTTGCCGGTGCCGCTGGCCTCCTTGCCCGCGACGGAGATCTGCTCGGAGATCTCGGCGGCGGGGATGATGATCTCGGCCAGGGAGACCTTGTAGTCCTCCATGAAGACCACCTTCAGCTTGTCGCGGGTGTCCGGGTCGTTGTTGACCAGCCGGGACACATACACGATGAGCTGGATGGTCTGCTTGGCCATGATATAGCCGGCGGACGCCTTGGCGGCGAAGATGAAGGTGCGGGGCTGGAAGGGGGCGTGGGGGTTGTGCTTGATCTCCAGGTACATATGGAGGATCTGGAGCACGTTGAGCAGCTGCCGCTTGTACTCATGCAGCCGCTTGATCTGCACGTCGAACAGGGAGTTGGGGTCTACCATGACGCCGTCCCGCTTGAGGATCAGGTCGGCCAGACGCTTCTTGTTGTCGAACTTGATGTCCTGGAGCCGCTGGAGCACGCCCTGGTCGTCCTTGTACTTGAGCAGCTTTTCCAGCTGGGTGGAGTCCTTCACGAAGCCGTCGCCGATGAGCTCCTTCAGCAGGGCGGTGAGCTCCGGGTTGGACTGGCACAGCCAGCGGCGGTAGGCGATGCCGTTGGTGACGTTGCAGAAGTGGTCGGGCTTCATCTGGTAGTAGTCCCGGAAGATGGAGTTGGTCAGGATCTCGGAGTGGAGCTTGGACACGCCGTTCACCTTGTGGCAGCAGGCCAGGCACAGGTTGGCCATGCGGATCTCGTCGCGGCTGATGACGGCCATATACTCGATCTTGCCCATGTCGTTGCCGTAGAAGCCGTGGAGATCCACCCGCAGGCGGCGGTCGATCTCCTGGACGATCTGGTACACCCGGGGCAGCAGCAGCTCGAACAGGTGCGTGTTCCAGCGCTCCAGCGCCTCGCTCATGACGGTGTGGTTGGTGTAGGACAGGGTGCGGCAGGTGATGTCCCACGCCTTATCCCAGCTGTAGTTGTACTCGTCCACCAGCAGGCGCATCAGCTCGGGCACGCACAGGGCGGGATGGGTGTCGTTGATGTGGATGGAGACCTTATCGGGCAGGTTGTCCAGGGTCGGATTGTCCCGCAGGTGCTTTTTCAGGATGGTCTGCACCGAGGCGGACACCAGCAGGTACTGCTGGCGCAGGCGCAGGCGCTTGCCCTCGACGTGGTCGTCGGCGGGGTAAAGCACCTTGGAGATGACCTCGGCCATGGTGTCCCCCTCCAGGGCCTTGGCGTAGTCGCCCCGGGAGAAGGCGGACATATCGAAGCTGTTGGGGGACTTGGCGGACCACAGCACCAGGGGGTTGACCGCCTCGCTGTCGTGGCCGGAGATATACATCTCGTTGGGCACCGCCACCACAGACTGGTAGTTCAGGTGCTGCACCCGGTAGATGCCGTTGTCCTCCCAGCCGTGGACGTGGCCGCCGAACCGGACCTCCACCGCCTCGCTCTCGTGGGGGACCAGCCACACGTGGCCCTGGTTCATCCAGTCGTCGGGGAACTCCATCTGCCAGCCGTCCACGATCTTCTGCTTGAAGATGCCGAACTCGTACCGGATGGAGTAGCCCGTCATGGGCAGATTCATGCTGGAGGCGGAGTCCATGTAGCAGGAGGCCAGACGGCCCAGGCCGCCGTTGCCAAGACCCGCGTCCGGCTCCATCTCGTACAGATCCTGGATGTCCACGCCGCACTTGGCCAGCGCCTTGGTGAACATATCCTCCAGGCCCAGGTTGTAGAGGTTGTTGCGCAGGGAGGTGCCCACCAGGAACTCCATGGACATATAGTACACCTGCTTGCCCTGGTTCTTGCGGTAGAACTCGGCGCTCTTGGTGGCCAGCATTCCGTTGACCACATAGCACAGAGCGCGGTAGACCTGCTGGGGCGAAGCGGTGTCCATAGAGCAGCCGTACCGTACCAGCAGCATCTCGTCCAACTGTTTGATGATCTGTTTTTGATCCATAGGATATGTTAACTCCTTTTTGACCGGCGGTACGCCGGGGAATTGACGGAAAAGACAAGCACAGCCCACTCCCGCGGACTGTGCTTGCACGGGGCGAGATATACGCCCTCTATTATAGCACAAAAAGGTCTGCTTTTGTACTACTAATTTCAGTTTTTTTCCTCATCTGTCAAAATGAAGAAAATGGATCTGAATTCTTTGGAAAAGGTCAGGTATCCTCGGTCATGGAACGGTAAATGTTCCAATAGTCCTGGACGGAGCGCTTCCAGGAGCTGTCATACGCCATGACGCTCTTCTGCAGGGCTGTCCAGTGCTCCTTGTCGTGGAACAGTTCTTCGCCCCGGCGGACGGCGCCCAGCATATCATGGGCGTTGTAGGTCTTGAAGGTGAAGCCGTTGCCCTCGCCGGTCTCGATGTCGTAGGCGGGGACGGTGTCGAACAGGCCGCCGGTCTCCCGGACGATGGGGATGGTGCCGTAGCGCATGGCGATGAGCTGGGTCAGGCCGCAGGGCTCCTGC
>CAZCFU010000002.1:0-34796 GCA_964498005.1 uncultured Oscillospiraceae bacterium
TTTTTGTGGGTATCCCGTAAAAATACGCACAAAAAGAAAGCCCTGCTCACAGGTGTTGATAGTTTATCACACCAAGAGGGGCTTGTCAAGCATTGTTTTTTCAATTATAATGTGTTGATCGCGTTTCCCACGCCGTGGGCGAGGGAAATATTATCACTTCGTAATTGGAGGGGGCAAATATGCGCGTCATGGCCATTGACTACGGCGACGCCCGCACGGGGGTGGCGGTGTCCGACGCCGCCGGGATGCTGACGGGGTATACCACAGTCATCCACGCCCGCCAGCCTGAGCGGGTGGCGGAGGAGATCGCCAAAATCGCGGCGGAGCGTCAGGCGGAGGAGCTGGTGATGGGCTTCCCCCGGAACATGGACGGCACCGAGGGGCCCAGGGCCGAGCTGTACCGCGAATTTGCCGCGCTGGTGGAGGAGAAAACGGGGATGCCTGTCCGATTGTGGGATGAGCGCCGCACCACCATCGAGGCCCACCAGATCCTCCACGCCTCGGGCAAAAAGATGAAGGCCCACAAGAAGAACGTGGACGCGGTGGCGGCGTCCCTCATTTTGGAGGGCTACCTCACGTTTCGGGCGCGGAACCCGTAATAAAAGCGGCGGAGCATCGCTCCGCCGCTTTTGCAGCTTAAAATTACACCAATGCCGCGGTCTCCAGCGCGATCATGAGCTCCTCGTTGGTGGGGATGAGCAGCACCTTCACCTTGGAGTCGATGGCGGAGATGATGGCCTCCTTGCCCCGGACGTCGTTGGCGTCGGGATCCATCTTCACGCCCATGAACTCCAGCCCGGAGGCGATGGCCATGCGCTGCTGGGCGTCGTTCTCGCCCACGCCGGCGGTGAAGATGATGGCATCCACCCCGCCCATGGCGGCGGCATAAGCGCCGATATACTTCTTCACGCCGTAGTTGAACAGATCCAGCGCCAGCGCGGCCCGCTGATTGCCGCTGTCCCGGGCGGCGCACAGGTCACGGAAGTCGGAGGACACGCCGGACACACCCTGCACGCCCGACTTCTTGTTGAGCACGCCCAGCATCTCCTTGATGTCCATGCCGTACTTGTTCATCAGGTACTCCAGGATGCCCGGATCCAAATCGCCGGAGCGGGTGCCCATGGGCACGCCGGCCAGGGGGGTGAAGCCCATGGAGGTGTCCACGCTCTTGCCGTGGGCCACGGCGGCCACGGAGGAGCCGTTGCCCAGGTGGCAGGAGATGAGCTTCAGTGCCTCAATGGGCTTGCCCAGCATATCGGCGGCCCGCTGGGTGACGTACTTGTGGCTGGTGCCGTGGAAGCCGTAGCGGCGCACCTTGTCCTGCGCGTAGTACTCATAGGGCAGGGCATAGGTGTAGGCCACGGGGGGCATGGTCTGGTGGAAGGCGGTGTCGAACACGGCCACCTGGGGCACGTCGGGGCCCATGACGGCGGCGCACGCCTTGACGCCCAGGATATTGGCGGGGTTGTGCAGGGGGGCCAGGGGGACGCAGGCCTCCATGGCGGCCATGACCTGGTCGTCGATACGCACGGAGTGGGCGAAGGTCTCGCCGCCGTGCACCACGCGATGACCCACCGCGTCGATCTCCTTCATGGAGGCGATCACGCCGTTGGCGGGGTCTACCAGGGCGTCCAGCACCGTCTGGATTGCCTCGGAATGGGTGGGCATGGCCACGTCCTGGGCGTCCACCGTGGTTTTGCCGGGGGCCTTGTAAGTGAATTTGCCGTCGATGCCGATGCGCTCGCACAAGCCTTTGGCGAGCACCTCTTGGCTGTCGGTGTCCAGCAGTTGATATTTCAGGGAAGAGCTGCCGGCGTTGATGACGAGAACTTTCATGTTCCGCACTCCTTTGCCACGATTCCCAGTACCTGGAAAATAGGCGAACTGGGTATTTACTTTGTCCCGCTTGTGGAATATAATGAAAGCTGGTCAAAAGCGGGAACGGCCGCGTGGCGGTCGTATACTAAGAAATATTATACTACGGATGACAGAATATCGCAAGTATTTTTTGCATTTTTGCCGAAGAAGAAGCGCTGAGTAGGCGGCTGCGAGGGAGCTTGGAGCGGAGCGAGGATGAAAAATCAAGATTTGCAGGGCAAATCTGTTTTTTATCTGAGTCGGAGCGAAAGCGACTGAGCGTCCAGCCGTCTGCGAAGCGTGATAAGCAAAGAAGCGCGAGCGTGATAATGCGTGGAGGAGGGAGACGGCGTGGACGTTGTGGGTATTATTGCCGAGTACAATCCCTTCCACGCCGGGCACGCCCTCCACATCGCCCAGACCCGCCAAATGGTGGGGGAGTGCGCCGTCATTGCGGTGATGAGCGGAAACTTCGTCCAGCGGGGGGATTGCGCCGTGCTGGACAAGTGGACCCGGGCCCGCTCCGCCCTGGAGGGCGGCGCGGATCTGGTGCTGGAGCTGCCCACGGTGTGGGCGGTGTCGTCGGCAGAAAGGTTTGCCCGGGGGGCTGTGGAGCTTCTGGCGTCCACCGGCGTGGTGACCCATCTCTCCTTTGGCAGTGAGTGCGGCGATGTGGACAAGCTCCGGCAGATAGCGGACTGCCTGGACAGCGATACCTACCGGGCGGGACTGCGCCGGTTTTTGGATGAAGGGATGCCCTTCGCCGCCTGCCGTCAGGCGGTGGCGCGGGGACTGCTGGGGGAGGATTTGGCAAGCTTGTTGTCCCAGCCCAACAACAATCTGGGCGTCGAGTATATCCGGGCGCTGAACGCGCTGGAACGCGAAATTTGGCCCATCACCGTCCTCCGGGCGGGGGCGGGCCACGATGGGGGAGACCACCCGGACTACCCCTCCGCCTCCTTTTTGCGGGAGAAGATATTGGCGGGAGAGTTCCCTGCGGACAATCCGGCCAGCCTGAAATACGGCGAGCGGGGGGCGCTGGCCGTCCTGCGCGCCATGGGCGAGACGGACTTCGCCGTCCTGCCAGACTGCGGGGAGGGGCTGTCCCACCGGCTGTACTGTGCCGTCCGCCAGGGGCGGATGCTAGAGGAGGTCTATACCCTGGCCAAGACCAAGCGGTATGCCCATGCCCGCATCCGTCGGGCGGTGCTGTGGGGGGCGCTGGGGCTGAGGGAAATTGACCGGCCTACGCGTCCGCCCTATCTGCGAGTGTTGGGGGCCAATGGGCGGGGCAGGGAAGTGCTGAGAGGGATGAAAGGGACGGCGTGCCTGCCCGTCATCACCAAGCCCGCCCACGGCAGGGGGATCCCCCTGCTGGAGCTGGAGGCCCGGTGTACGGATTTTTACCAGCTGTGCCGTCAGAAACCCGGCCCCTGCGGGCTGGAGTGGACTGCCAATCCTGTTATGCTGTGAAATTCAAACCGAAAGGGAGTTTTATAAATGCGCGCCTACGAAAGACTGTTGAAGTACGTCAAGATCCACACTACCTCCTCCGACGAGACGGGGGTCACCCCGTCCACCCCCTGCCAGTGGGACTTGGCCCGGGTACTGGTGGACGAGCTGAAGGAGCTGGGGCTGGAAAATCCCAGCGTCAATGAACACTGTGTCGTCACCGCCTGGCTGCCCGCCGCGCCCGGGTGCGAAGGTGCCCCCGCCCTGGGCCTGCTGGCCCACATGGACACCTCCCCCGCCTTCTCCGGGGAGAACGTGAACCCCATCCTCCATGAGAACTATGACGGCGGCGACATCGCTTTGCCGAAGGAGGGCCGGGTCATCAAGGCGGCGGACTTCCCCTTCCTGGCGGGACTGAAGGGCAAGACCCTCATCACCGCCGACGGCTCCACTCTGCTGGGGGCGGACGACAAGGCGGGCATCGCGGAGATTATGACCCTGTGCCAGCGGCTGATCGAGGAAAAGCTCCCCCATGGGCGGCTGTGTGTCGCCTTCACTCCCGACGAGGAGATCGGCGAGGGCCCGGACCACTTTGACGTACACGCCTTTGGGGCCAAATACGCCTACACCGTGGACGGCTCCGCCGCCGGTTCCATCGAGTATGAGAACTTCAACGCCGCCTCCGCCAAGGTGGATATCACCGGTGTATCCGTCCACCCCGGCTCCGCCAAGGACGTGATGGAGAACGCCCTGCTCATTGCCCAGGAGTTCAACGCCCTGCTGCCCCCGGGCGCCATCCCCGCGAAGACCGAGGGCTATCAGGGCTTCTTCCACCTGGACGCCATGGCGGGCACCACCGCCTCCGCCCATATGGAGTATATCATCCGGGATCACGACAAGGGGCAGTTCGTGGTCAAGCAGGGTCTGATGAAACGCGCTGCCGCCCAGGTCCAGGCCGCCCACCCCACGGCGAAGGTGGAGCTGACCCTCAAGGACAGCTACTACAACATGAAGGAAAAGCTGGCGGACTGTATGCACCTGGTGGACAACGCCAAAAAGGCGGCGGAGCAGGTGGGGCTGGTTCCCGCGGTGGAACCCATCCGGGGAGGCACCGATGGGGCGCGGCTGAGCTATATGGGCCTGCCCTGCCCCAACCTGGGCACCGGGGGCTATAACTTCCACGGCCCGCTGGAGCTGGCCTGCGTGGAAGAGATGGACGCTGTGGTGGATATCCTTGTCAATATTGCGGCCCTGTACAGCAAATGATTTACAGTTTATTGATTACTTTCCGGTGGGATTGGGGTAAAATGCTGTCAAAGCCTGTAAAGGAGGCGTTTTTGTGATTTACCGCAACGATCACTATGGCCCCATCGACC
Source organism: uncultured Oscillospiraceae bacterium (assembly GCA_964498005.1). Classification (GTDB taxonomy): domain Bacteria; phylum Bacillota; class Clostridia; order Oscillospirales; family Oscillospiraceae; genus Enterenecus. Next base: position 4,686 of record CAZCFU010000002.1, read on the forward strand.
GCTTCTGCGCCAAGCATCCCCGCTTTGGCGTTCCCAATCTGATGATGTACCTGGCCATTGCCCAGGTGGCGGTGGGCCTGGTGGATCTGATCATGGATGAGTGGCTGACCGCACTGATGATGTTCAGCGCTCCCCATATCTTCGCCGGGCAGGTCTGGCGGCTGGTGACCTTTGTCGTGGTGCCCTCCAGCAGTAACCCCTTCTACCTTCTGCTGGGCTGCTATGTCTACTACTGGACGGGCCAGATGCTGGAGCGGGAGTGGGGGACGGCCAAGTTTAACCTGTTTTACCTGTGCGGCGTGGTGCTGTCCATTCTGCTGGGGTTGGCGGTGGGCTATGCCAACATCTATTACATCAATCTGTCCATTTTCCTGGTCATTGCCACGTTATACGGCGAGATGCAGGTGCTGTTTATGATGGTCGTTCCCATCAAGATGAAATGGCTGGCCATTTTGGACGTGGTGCTTATCCTGGTGGATGTGGTGCGGTTCGCTCAGATAGGGGCATGGTTCTTCGCCCTGGCTCCCCTGGCCAGCTTTTTGAACTATTTTATCTTCACCTGGCCCTTCTGGTCTATGAAGCTGGGCTTTGTCCGCCGTCGGGCGGATCCCCAGGTCATCAACTTTAAAAAGGCTCAGAAGCAGGCCCAGAAAAAGGCAAAGGAGACGGGCGGATATTTGCACAAGTGCGCGGTGTGCGGCCTCACCGATGAGGACGACCCCAGCATGGAGTTCCGCTACTGCTCCAAGTGCGACGGGTACTACTGTTACTGTGCCAACCACATCAATAACCATATTCATATCCATTGATAATGAAGCAGAACACCCCCGCCAGCGGCGGGGGTGTTCGTACTTCTGCTCGTTCCTTTCCCGTCGAAGTCAGGCACATTGGGGGACGGTGCGCCATAGGATAGCTTGCGGGCAGTCCGCGGGCGGCCCGCGCGGGAAAGGAGCAAAGAATCATGTATGAAGCATTGTGTTTGTCCGCTCTCCGGGAAGGGGAGAGCGCTTATGTGACAGAGGTAAACGCGGGGCCTGCCATGGATCGGCGGCTCACCGACCTGGGGCTGGTGCGGGGCACCCGGGTGACCTGTGTGCTGCGCAGTCCCGCCGGGGATCCCTGCGCCTATCTCATCCGGGGGGCGCTCATCGCCCTGCGCCGGACGGACGCGGACGGGGTGGCCCTGGAGCGGCAGATCCAGGCTGTCCCGGCCCAGGCGGTGGTTACATCATGAACCGGGTGGCGCTGGCAGGCAATCCCAATGTGGGCAAGTCCACCCTGTTCAACGCGCTGACTGGACTTAGGCAGCATACAGGAAATTGGGCCGGCAAGACGGTGGCCACCGCCCGGGGGCAGTATACATTTGAGGGGGAGGAGTACCAGCTCATTGATCTGCCCGGCACTTACTCGCTGGCGGCCCATTCCCAGGAGGAGGCGGTGGCAAGGGATTACATCGAGAGCGGCCAGGCGGACGGGGTGGTGGTAGTGTGCGACGCCACCTGTTTGGAGCGCAATTTGATCTTAGTGCTCCAGGTGCTGGAGCTGACGGGCAATGTGCTGGTGTGCGTCAACCTGATGGACGAGGCGGAGCGGCTGGGGATCAAAGTTGATCTGCCCGCCCTGTCCCAGCGGCTGGGGGTGCCTGTGGTGGGCACCGCCGCCGGACGGCAGGAGGGGCTGACCGATCTGAAAGCCGCCATCGCCCGACTTGTCAAGGCGGAGACCGCCGCCGCTCCCAAACGGGTGCCCTGCGAGCGGGTGACCTTGGCTGAGCGGTACGCCGCCCAGGTGGTGCGCAGCGAAAAGGCGGATCGTCAGCGCCGTCAGCAGCGGCTGGATCGCCTGCTCACCTCAAAATCCACCGGCATTCCCCTCATGCTGCTGTTGTTTGGACTGGTGGTGTGGCTGACGGTGGCGGGGGCCAATGCGCCCTCTGCCATGCTCACCGCCCTGTTTGCCTGGATTGGGGAGGGGCTGGAGGGCTGGCTGGTAGGAACCCCGGCATGGCTGTCCGGGGTGCTGCTGGACGGGGTGTACCGGGTGACCGCCTGGGTGGTGGCGGTGATGCTGCCCCCCATGGCCATTTTCTTCCCCCTGTTCACCCTGCTGGAGGACCTGGGCTACCTGCCCCGGGTGGCCTTTGTCATGGATCACGCCTTTCAAAAGTGCCGTGCCTGCGGTAAGCAGTGCCTGACTATGTGTATGTCAATTGGCTGTAACGCCTGCGGCATCACCGGCTGCCGCATCATCGACAGCCCGCGGGAGCGGCTCATCGCCATTCTGACCTCGTCCCTGGTGCCCTGTAACGGCAAATTTCCCACCCTCATCGCCCTCATCACGCTGTTTTTCGTGGGCGGGCGGGGCGGACTGCTGGCCTCGATGGAGGGGGCGGCGCTGCTGCTGGGGACGCTGGTGCTGGGTGTGGCGGGGACGTTGGCCTGCTCCCGGCTGCTGTCCGCCACGGTACTCAAGGGTATGCCCTCCTCCTTTGCCCTGGAGCTGCCCCCCTTCCGCAAGCCCCGGGTGGGAGAGGTCATCGTCCGCTCGGTGCTGGATCGAACCCTGTTCGTGCTGGGCCGTGCGGTAGCGGTGGCCGCCCCTGCGGGGGCTGTCATCTGGCTGATGGCCAACGTCACCGTGGGGGACGCCTCCCTGCTGGCCCACTGCACCGGCTTTTTGGATCCCTTCGCACGGCTGTTCGGGCTGGATGGGGTGATCCTCATGGCCTTTATCCTGGGCTGGCCCGCCAATGAAATCGTGTTGCCGGTGATGCTCATGGCCTACTTAGCCACCGGCAGTCTGGTGGAGTTCGACGATCTGTCCGCCCTGGGCGAGCTCCTGGCCCAGCACGGCTGGACTTGGCTAACAGCGGTGTGTACCATGCTGTTCTCCCTGTTCCACTGGCCCTGTTCCACCACCTGCCTGACCATCTACAAGGAGACGGGCAGTGTGAAATGGACGGCGCTGGCCATCGCCCTGCCCACGGCGCTGGGGCTGGGGCTGTGCCTGTGTGTGGCAGCCGCGGCCCGGCTTTTAGGACTGGCGTAAAAAATGACCTCGGCGGGGGCCCCCTGCCGAGGTTGCTTTTTTGCCGGGGCTGTGGTATGATGCCCCTGCCGCAAGGCAAAAACACATGGAGAGGTATGAAGCATGATGCTCTGCATTGCCTGCGCTCCACGCGAAGTTTGAGGACGCCGCGTGGAGGATGATCCCAGTCCTCAGACTTTGCGCTTTGATTGACAAAAAATCAAAAGGAGCAAAGTCAAATGAACAAAAAATATACGAAGCTCAAGCCCTACCTCCTGCTGTGGAGCACCCAGACCCTGTCCGCCCTGGGCAGCGGCATGACCAGCTACGCCCTGGTGCTGTGGCTGTATCTGCGCACTGGCTCGGCCCTGCAGACCGCCCTGCTGTCCATCTGTTCCTACGCCCCTTACGTGGTGATGAGCGTGTTCGCCGGGGCGCTCAGCGACCGCTGGAACAAAAAGCGCACCATGCTGGTGTGCGACCTGCTGGCGGCGGCCAGCACGGTGGCGGTGCTGACCCTCATCCGCGCCGACGCCCTGCTGCCCTGGCACCTGTATCTGCTGAACGCCCTCAACGGCCTGATGAACACCGTCCAGCAGCCCGCGGGGGAGGTGGCGGACACCCTGCTCATTCCCAAGGAGCTGTACCAGCAGACCAGCGGCCTGCGGTCTTTCTCCCAGTCGCTGAACTCCATCCTCACCCCGGTGCTGGCCACGGCGCTGTTTGCCTTCGCGGGCATGGGGTGGGTCATTGCGGTGGATCTGACCACCTTTGGAATTGCCTTTCTCACTCTGTGGCTATTCATTGACATCCCGGAGGCCGAGAGAGGAGAGAAGCCCCAGGAAAAGCTCTTAACCTCGGCGGGGGAGGGGCTGGGCTGGCTCAAGCGAAATCCGCTGATCCTGACCCTCATCCTGTTCCTGGCCGCCATCAACCTGGTGGCCTCCACCTATGATGCCGCCCTGCCCGCCATGGTGCTGTCCAAGCCCAGCGGCGGCGAGACGGCGCTGGGCTTGGTGAACGCCTGCGTGGGGCTGGCCACCCTGGCGGGGAGTGTGCTGGTTACGTTTCTTCCCGCACCGAAAAACCGGGTGCGAGCTATCTGCCTGGCCCTGCTGTTTTCCATGAGTACGGAAAATTTCATCCTGGCGTTTACCGGCTCGCCCCTGGCCTGGTGCGTGGGGGCGGTGCTGGGTTGGCTGTTCATCCCGCTGATGAACGCCAACATGGACGTGATTTTCCGCACCACCATCCCGCTGGAGATGCAGGGGCGGGTGTACGCCTGCCGGAATACCCTGCAATTCTTCACCATTCCCATCGGTTTCTTGCTGGGCGGGGCGCTGACCGACCGGGTCTTTGAGCCGCTGATGGCGGCCCAAGGGGTGGGAAGCCCGCTGACGGCCCTGTTCGGCGCGGGAAAGGGCTCCGGCGCGGCCATGCTGTTTGCCGCCATCGGCGTGTGCGGCGTGGCGGTGTGCTTGGTATTTGGATGGATGCTGAGGAAATATCGCTGGAGCGAGTTTGCTTAGGACGAAAATAAAACCCGAAAAAAGTACCGCCGGTCACAGGACCGGCGGTACTTTTTGTGTGGGTTTCGGCAGTTTGTTCTGCGTTTGGATCTGATCCCAGAACTGCATCCCAACGATAATGATAAAGGTAGCTACCGCCGGAGCCACCAAAACGTGGCCCGCAATGGCGGAGATGGCGCAGCCGGCCAGGGTGCAGTACAGGGCGGTGCAGCAGCAAAGGCTTCCCAGCCGCTGGGCGGGCCGCTTGAAGAACTGAACGATGGAGTAGACGACAAAGGCCAGATAGGGCACATAATACAGCGCGAAGCCCAGGATACCGTGGCGGATCAGGATGGAGGGGGGATCCATCTCGATCATATAGTGGACGTTGCGGCTGTAGGAAGGGACATTGGCGTAGCCGATGCCCAGCAGCTTGGCCAAGACGCCTCCATCGGTGTACACCTGGACGGCGGGGGACGCGCTGATGAAGCGGCGGCTGAGGATCTGGTCAACTCTCTTCATGAGCGCGTGGGAATCAATGAACTCATACAGCCAGGTGCCCCGGCAGGCCGTCTGAAGCTCTTCGCTCCAGGAAGCGGTGGTGATCTCCGGCTCATTGTCCAGCAGCTTGAAATAGACTTCGTTCAGATACCGCTTGAGGGGGGAGTTGATGAGGAAGATGACCAGGGTAAGCAGCAGCATGACGCCCATGACGATGGTCTGGATCCTGCGCGCCCGGTTGGGATCCCGGCGCAGGGCCCACAGCGTCCAGACAAAGGCGGCGGCGCAGTACAGCGTGGTGAAGCCGAAGATGATCTTGGTGCCCAGGAAGTTGGCGCTGATGGACACCGCCAGCAGGCCCCACACCGCCAGGGCGCCCCTCCACCAGGTCTTTTTGGTGACCTCAGGCAGCACCCGCAGGCAGTGGAGAATGGTGAACGGCCCGGTGATGGCCAGGATGCAGCCCACCTCGTTGGCGGCGTAGAACCAGCCGCCAACGCCGTAGCCGGAGTTGGCATAGGACAAAAAGCTGGTCTTGGTGATATAGGAGATGGGGATGACGCTGGCGTACAGCGCGCCCGTCCAGGCGATGATCCGGACGGTGACCAGCGTTCCGTGCTGCCGGTAGACGGCCCAGAAGAAGAACAGCACGAAGGGGATAAAGAAGGTCTTTACCACGTCCTTCATATTGCTCACGCACAGCGACAGTCCGCCCAGGGAGAACATATAGGCCATGAACAGCGCCAGATAGGCGATCAGCGCCCCGATGAAAATCATCCACTGCTTTTTTCCCGGGAAATCGCTGATGAACACGGCGTAGAGGAAGGCCAGCCCCATAAACAGGGAGCGGACCACGATGCCAACGGTGATGGGGATGCCCGCCTGAACGGCCAGGCCGGTGAGTACGTCCAGCAAAGGCTGGCAGAGGATATAGACGGCCAGGACCTGAGGAAGCCAGGACTGGGAAGCGTCTTGAATTTTTGCGCGCAAGCTTGCCATAAAAACCTCCATATGTGAACGGAGCCGGCCCATGGGCGGGGCTCCAGCGTAGCTGACAGAATAACTTAAAATAGTATAGTATAGCGTGGCGGATTTTGCAATAAAAAATGTCTTAGAAGATTGTTAACATTTTGCAAAGAAAGAAGAGAAGCCCTCCGCGCCTACAGCGCGGAGGGCTTGATGTAAAACAGACAGAGCGCGGGCCCGTCTGCGGCGGGGGCCCCGGTCAGCGCCTTACAGCGCCGCCTTAATGGCATCCACCATATCCGTTTTCTCCCAGGGCAGATCGAGATCCGGGCGGCCGAAGTGGCCGTAGGCGGCGGTCTGGCGGTAGATGGGCCGGCGCAGGTCCAGCCGGTTGATGATGGCGGTGGGCCGCAGGTCGAACACCTTGTCCACGGCGGCCTCCAGCGCGTCGTCGGACACGGTGCCGGTGCCGAAGGTGTCCACCCGGACGGACACAGGGCGGGCCACCCCGATGGCGTAGGCCAGCTGCACCTGACACTTGTCGGCCAGCCCCGCGGCCACCACGTTTTTGGCCACCCAGCGGGCGGCGTAGGCGGCGGAGCGGTCCACCTTGGTGGGATCCTTGCCGGAGAAAGCGCCGCCGCCGTGGGGGGCGGAGCCGCCGTAGGTGTCCACGATGATCTTCCGTCCGGTGAGGCCGGAGTCGCCCTGGGGCCCGCCCACCACGAACCGGCCGGTGGGGTTGACCAGGATGCGGGTGTCCTCGTCCAGCAGCTCCGCCGGGATGGTGGGCTTGACCACCAGCTCGATCATGTCGGCGCGGATCTGATCCAGGCTGGCCTCGGGGGCGTGCTGGGTGGACAGCACCACGGTGTCCACCCGGACGGGCTTGCCGTTTTCATCATACTCCACGGTGACCTGGCTCTTGCCGTCGGGCCGGAGGTAGTCCACCAGATTTTCTTTGCGTACCTGGGCCAGCCGCAGGGCCAGCTTGTGGGACAGGGAGATGGCCAGGGGCATCAGCTCCTCGGTCTCGCGGCAGGCATAGCCGAACATCATGCCCTGGTCGCCCGCGCCGTTGTCCAGCCCGTCATCCAGCTCGCCCTCCTTGGCCTCCAGCGCCTTGTCCACGCCCAGGGCGATGTCGGGGGACTGCTCGTCGATGTTGGTGATGACGGCGCAGCTGTCGCTGTCAAAGCCGCCCTGGCCGTTGACGTAGCCGATGTCCCGGACCACCTGGCGGGCGATCTTGGGGATGTCCACATAGCAGGAGGTGGTGATCTCCCCCATGATGTGGACCATGCCGGTGGATACGGTGGTCTCGCAGGCCACCCGGGCGTTGGGATCCTGCTCGATGATGGCGTCCAGGATGGCGTCGGAGATCTGGTCGCACACTTTGTCGGGGTGGCCCTCGGTCACCGATTCAGAGGTAAACAGTCTTTTTGCCATGATATGTTTGCTCCTTTCTTTCTTTGGGACGGAAAGAGGCTGAAAAAGCCCCGCCGGAATTCGGCGGGGCTCGGATGGATCAGGTCTTTCCTCATCTCGCGTTTCCGCCGGATTTGGCACCTTGCGTCGCAGGTTGCCGTGGTTTCATCGGGCCGGTCCCTCCACCACTCTTGATAAGGGTTATGCAGTTGTTCACAGTGCTATTATATCACGCTGTGTCCCGCTGTCAATGGGCAATCGGGAAAAAGCGCAAAGTTTTGGGTCAGTTTCGCAGGGGCAGGATGTCCTGCCGGTACACCCGGCGCATAAAGACGGCGCACATGGCCATGGAGAACAGCTCCGCGATGGGGAAGGCCAGCCAGACCATCTCCAGCGGGCAGAACCGGGAGATGATGAAGGCCACGGGCAGCAGCACCACCAGCTGGCGCACCAGGGAGGCCAGCAGACTGAGCATACCGTGATTCAGCGCCTGGAACACTGAGGAGGCCACGATGCCGAAGCCGGCCAGCAGCCAGCTCAGGGAGATGATGCGCAGGGCGGGGATGCCGATGGCGAGCAGGTCGCCGGAGGCGTTCTCCTCCGCCTCGAACATGGCCAGCAGCTGGGCGGGGAACACCTGAAACACCAGGCAGCCGGCGGCCAGGATCGCCGTGGCGTAAATGACGGCCAGCTTGATGGTCTTGATGATCCGCTCCGGCTTGCGGGCGCCGTAGTTGTAGGCCACGATGGGCACCATGCCGTTGTTCAGGCCAAACACGGGCATAAAGAAGAAGGACTGAAGCTTGAAGTACACGCCGAACACCGCCGTGGCCGTGTCGGTAAAGGCGATGAGGATCTGGTTCATGCCGAACACCATCACCGAGCCGATGGACTGCATGACGATGGAGGGCAGGCCCACAGCGTAGATCTCTTTGATGGTCTGGCCGTGGGGCCGGAAGCCCTTGAAGGACATCTTCACCTCGGGATTGCGGGTGAGGTTGAAAAAGACGCCGACGCCGCAGCCCAGGATCTGCCCGATGACGGTGGCCACGGCGGCCCCGGCCACCTCCATCCGGGGGAAGGGGCCCAGGCCGAAGATGAGGATGGGGTCCAGGATGATGTTGGTCACCGCCCCCACGGCCTGGGAGATCATGGTGTAGAAGGTGCGGCCCGTGGCCTGGAGCAGCCGCTCCATGGTCACCGCGCCGAACAGGCCGAAGCTGACGCCGCACACGATGGTCAGGTAGTCGGTGCCGTAGTCCACGATGCCGGGGATGTCGGTCTGCACCGCGTAAAAGGCACGGGAGCAGGTGAGGCCGATGATCACAAACGCCAGACAGCTCAGCACCTCCAGAAACAGGCCGTTGGTGGCCGAACGGTTGACCTTGTCCATATCCTTCTGCCCCAGGCTGCGGGCCAGAAGGGAGTTGAAGCCCACGGCGGTGCCGATGCTGACGGCGATCATCAGGTTTTGCACCGGGAAGGCCAGGGACACCGCGTTCAGCGCGTCCTGGCTGATCTGGGAGACAAAATAGCTGTCTACCACGTTGTAAAGGGCCTGCACCAGCATGGAGATCATGATGGGGATGGCCATGCTGAGCAGCAGCCGGTTGACCGGCATGACGCCCATTTTGTTTTCGCCTTCTGGGTGGTTCAACAAAAAACGCCTCCTTTTTCTAAAATCACATTATCACAAATTAGTGATTATAGAGGAAAGGATTTTTTTTGTCAATGGGAAGGGGGGATTTTTCGTCTGAATGTCTTGAACGCCATTTTTATTGGCCGGGACTTGACAAACTCGATATTCGAGAATATACTATAGACACAATACTCGAATATCGAGAATAGGGGGCGGACAAAATGCCCAGGACGAAATTTCAGACCCTGACGGAGCAGATGTTTTACATCCTGCTGTGCCTGCGGGAGGAGTGCTGCGGGATAGACATCCTGGACCGGGTATCCGCCATGACCCAAGGCCGGGTGAGCGTGGGCTCAGGTACGCTGTACAACCTGCTGGAGCAGTTCTGCGCGGCGGGCATGATCCGGGAGACCCGTGTGGAGGGCCGCAAACGAAGCTATCTCCTCACCGCGAAGGGCCGGGAGACGCTGGACAAGGAGTACGAGCGCATCCGCGCCCAGGCGGAGGATTACCGCTTGGCGTTTGAGAGGGGGTAAGGGGGATGAAGGACGTAAAACGCAGGCTGGAGACCTTTTCGCTCTATGACCGCGCCGGCATTGAGCGCCACCTGGCCCGGATGGCGGAAAAGGGCTGGATGCTGGAGAAGATCGGCCTTTTATGGACCTACCGCCGGATCGAGCCGCAGATACTGACCTTTTCCGTGTGTTACTTTCCCGAGGCATCCGTCTTTGACCCGGAGCCCTCGGAGGGACAGCAGACCTTTTACGACTTCTGTGAGCACACCGGCTGGATTCTGGCGGCGGCCAATGCTCAGCTCCAGGTGTTCTACAACGAGCGTGAAAATCCTGTGCCAATCCAGACCGATCCAATGACCGAAGTGGATTCTATCCACCGCATGGTGAAAAAGCGTTTCCTGCCCTACCGTTTTGCGGTGATGGCGGTGATCCTACTGTACGGCCTGCTGATGATCCCCCTCTGGAATGCGGATCCTATCCGCCTCCTGGCTGACAGCGGACTGCTCTGGACCGGCATAGCGCTGCTGGGGCTCTTAGTGGTGTGCACCCTGGATGTGGGCCGCTATTTCCTCTGGCACGCCAGGGCAAAAAGGGCGGCGGAGTGGGGGGAGCTGCTGCCCGGCCCCGGTCACGCACAGATGAATCGGATTGCGCATCTATGGATCGTAGCCTCCTTGGTAGCAAGCCTCCTGTCCGTCCCCAGGCTCACCGCCGCGATCATCGGGGTGCGCGCCGTGCTCGGCTGCGCCATTGCGTTTCTGATCTACGGCGGCACGCAGCTGCTCAAGCGCCAGAAGAAGCCCGCTTCCACCAGCCGGCGCTTCTACCTCGCGGGCTGCGTCATCCTGTCTGTTGTCGTGATGACGGCGGCGCTCTGGCTGGAGCAGGAGGGCAGGAACCGCAACTGGTTCGGGGACGGCTGCGCCACCTATGAGCACGGCGGGCGCGCCTATGTCGACCATCAGGGCGACCTGCCCGTGACGGTGGAGGATCTGACGGATGCGACCAATAGCGGCTATACGAGGGAGCGGGAGGTGCTGAATTCCTTCCTGCTGACCCGGTATGAAATGCGCCAGTGGCCCCGGTATGATGTGGAGGACTATGCTGAAATGGCCCAGTTGGACTATACCATTGTCGAAGTAAAGATCCCGGCCCTTTATGAGTTCTGCAAGAGGGCCGCGCTGAGCGAGCCGGATGACGGCCGGTTCCACTATGAGCCCGTCGATCCCGCCCCCTGGGGCGGGTTGGAGGCGTACCGTCGGATTTCCCAGTATGGCTACAAGAGCGGGTTCCTGCTGTTTTACCCGAACCGCGTCGTGACATTCAGCTTCTACCCCAGCGCTGTTTGGGAACCTACCCCGGCGCAGATGTCCGTTGTGGGGGAGAAGCTGGGCGGCTGAGCCGAAAAATTTCCCCCCAATGGGGGTTGACAACGCCCACCAAAAGGGATATACTTGGCAACGCTGTAAAAAATCATGAAAGGAGGCGCGCGATATGTTGAAGACCGTATACACCGCAATCGGATTTAAGTATGGCAAGAGCATGGGATTTTTGGGATTTTCGCGCGCCTTTGGGGTGGGATAGGTTTTTCCCTGCCTCAAAGTTTCATGTACGTATGTGCGCGGCGTCCCTCTGTCCAGAGGGACGCCTTTTTGTATGGATATCGGTTTAAGAGGAAAGGAGAACGGTATGGAATCACAGACGAAACTGTCCCGGCGGGAGAAGATCGACCTGATCCTGCGCCATCTGCGGGGGAATTGGGGCTTCTTCGCCGGGGCCATCCTGCTGGCCTGGATGAACACCGCCTGCAACGCCCTGGTGCCCCAGATCATCAGCTTCACTGTGGACTCGGTGCTGGGGGGCGAGGACCCCAAGCTGCCGGGATTTCTCAAGGCGTTGCTGCCGCTGGATCGGCTCCGGGCGGATCCGTGGTCGTTCCTGTGGCTGGCGGCGGGGGCGGTGGTGCTGGCGGCGGCGGTGCGGGGCGTGTGCATCTACGGGATGCGGGTCAACCTGTCCAAGGGCTCTGAGGGCTTTGTGAAAAAGCTCCGGGACAACCTGTACAGCCACATCCAGCGCCTGAGCTTTGACTGGCACACCGCCCACGCCACCGGCGACATCATCCAGCGGTGCACTTCCGACGTGGAGGTCATCCGCACCTTCGTCTGCAACCAGCTGATGGAGGTGATCCGCACGGTGTTCCTCATCCTGCTGTACACCGTCATCATGCTGCGCATGAACTGGCGGCTGGCCCTGGTGTCGCTGGCGTTCATCCCCATCACGGGCATCGCCTCCGGGGTGTTCTACGGCAAAATCTCCTCCCGGTTCAAGGTGGCGGACGAGGCGGAGGGCGAGCTGACCACCTGCGCCCAGGAGAACCTCACCGGCGTGCGGGTGGTGCGGGCCTTTGGCCGGGAGCGGTTTGAGATCGACCGCTTCGGCAAAAAGAACGACCACTTTTCCGCCCTCTGGGTGGAGCTGGGCAAGGTGCTCAGCGTCTACTGGGCCTCCGGCACCCTGCTCACCTCCCTCCAGGTCATGGCGGTCATCGCGGCGGGGACGGTGGCGGCGGTGGACGGCTCCCTCTCCCTGGGCGACTTTTTGGCCTTTGTCACCTACAACAGCGCCCTGGCCTGGCCGGTGCGCTCCCTGGGCCGGGTGCTGTCCGACATGAGTAAGGCGGGCGTGTCCATGGATCGTGTGGGCTACATCCTCAACGCCTCCGAAGAGAAGGACGGCCCGGACGCCAAACGGGTGAAGCTGGGCGGCGATATCGTGTTCGACCATGTCACCTTCGGCTACGAGGGCCAGGGGGTGTTGGAGGACGTGTCCGTCACCATTCCCTGGGGGAGCACCTTCGCCATCCTGGGCGGCACGGGGTCGGGCAAGTCCACCCTGGTTCATCTGCTGGATCGGCTGTATGACCTGGGGGAGGGCCAGGGCAAAATCACCATCGGCGGGGTGGACGTCCGGGACATCGAACGGGAGGAGCTGCGCCGCCAGATCGGCCTGGTGCTCCAGGAGCCCTTCCTGTTCTCCCAGACCATCCGGGAGAACATCGCCGCCACCCGGCCGGACGCCCCGGAGGAAGAACTGCGCCGGTGCGCCCAGATCGCCTGCGTGGACGAGGCCATCACCGAGCTGGCCGACGGCTACGACACCGTGGTGGGCGAGCGTGGCGTCACCCTGTCCGGCGGGCAGAAGCAGCGGGTGGCCATCGCCCGGATGCTGCTGCAAAGCGCCCCGGTGATGGTGTTTGACGACTCCCTGTCCGCCGTGGACGCGGAGACGGACGCCAAGATCCGCGCCGCGCTGAAGGAGCGCATGGCAGAGGCCACCGTCATCCTCATCTCCCACCGGGTGACCACCCTGATGCAGGCCGACCGCATCCTGGTGCTGGACAGGGGAAAGGTGGCGGACATCGGCACCCACGCCGAGCTGATTGCCCGGCCGGGCATTTACAAAGAGATTTATGACATCCAGATGAGCAGCGACGACCGTGCGCTCATTGAGGAAGGGGGGGAGGCATAATGGCCGCTTTTGACGAAAAAGAATACACAAAGGACTTTGACTGGGCCATCTGGAAGCGTCTGCTGCCCATTCTGGGCCGGTTCAAGTCCGCGTTCCTGGGCCTGATGGCCTTCAACGGCCTCACCGCCCTGCTGGACGTGATCATCCCCCTGTTCCAGCGCTTTGCCATCGGCAATTTCATCGAGACCGGCGAGCTGGAGGGGTTTACGGCCTTTGTGCTGGCCTACCTGGGGGTCATCATCCTCCAGAGCCTGCTGGTGATCGGTTTTGGCCGTATGTCCATGTACCTGGAGATGTACCTGGGCAGGGATATGCGCCGGGAGCTGTTTGAGCACCTGCAAAAGCTGTCCCTGTCCTTCTACAACGTCACCCCGGTGGGCTATCTGCTCACCCGGGTGATGAACGACACCAACCGCATCGCGGGCATGATGGCCTGGGCGCTGGGAGACATCATGTGGGCGCTGCTCTATGTGCTGGGCGCGTTCATCGCCATGGCCATGCTCAACTGGCGGCTGGCCCTGGTGGTCATCCTCATCGTGCCTGTGGTGGCGGCGCTGACGGGCTGGTTCCAGCCCCGCATCCTCCACTGGAACCGCAAGGTGCGCAAGCTCAACTCCAAGATCACCGGCGCTTTCAACGAGGGCATCACCGGCGCCAAGACCTCCAAGACCCTGGTCATTGAGGATCAGAGCATCAAGAGCTTCCGGGAGCTCACCGACTCCATGCGGGGCTCCGGCGTGCGGGCCTCCCGGCTCAACGCGGTGTATATCCCCGTGACCCTGTTTTTCTCCACCATGGCGGTGGCCATCGTACTGCTGCGGGGCGGGTATCTGGTGGCGGACCAGGTGCTGGACATCGCCACCCTGTCCGCGTTCATCACCTACGCCATGGGCATTTTTGAACCCGTCCAGAGCATTGCCGGCAACCTGGCGGAGTTCATCGCCCTTCAGGCGTCCATCGAGCGGGTCACCGACCTGCTGAACGAGACGCCCCAGATCACCGACACCCCCGAGGTCATCGAGAAGTACGGCGACAGCTTCGACCCCAAACGGGAGAACTGGGAGCCGCTGCGGGGCGAGATCGAGTTCAAGGACGTGACCTTCCGCTACCCCGACGGCGGGGACAACGTGCTGGAGCACTTCAACCTGCACATACCCGCGGGGGCCACCGTGGCCATCGTGGGGGAGACGGGGGCGGGCAAGTCCACCCTGGTGAACCTGGCCTGCCGGTTCTTCGAGCCCACCGAGGGTCAGATTTTGATCGACGGCAGGGATTACCGGGAGCGCAGCCAGCTTTGGCTCCACTCCAACATCGGCTACGTGCTGCAAAGCCCCCATCTGTTCTCCGGCTCCGTCCGGGACAACATCCGCTACGGGCGGCTGGACGCCACCGATGAGGAGATCGAGGCGGCGGCGAAAGCCGTGTCGGCGGACAAGGTGGTGGCCAAGCTGGAGCAGGGCTGGGACAGCAACGTGGGCGAGGAGGGCGACCGTCTGTCCACCGGCGAGAAGCAGCTGATCTCCTTTGCCCGGGCGGTGCTGGCCGACCCGCGCATCTTCGTGCTGGACGAGGCCACCTCCTCCATCGACACCCAGACTGAGCAGTATATCCAGAGCGCCATCGACCACCTGCTGCGGGACCGTACGTCCTTCCTCATTGCCCACCGCCTGTCCACCATCCGCAAGGCGGATATGATCCTGGTGGTGCGGGATGGAAAGATCGTGGAGCAGGGCACCCACCAGTCCCTGCTGCGGGCCCGGGGCTACTACCACGATTTGTACAGCAAGCAGTTCGCCGAGGAAAACGCGGCGAAGGTGCTGGGGAAATAATAAAGGTCTCCCGCCGCTTCGCGGCGGGAGACTCTGTTTCAATCAGGTAATTCACCGAAAAATGGGAGAAGAGGGTCTGCCGCAAAGCGGCAGACCCTCTGTTCAACCTGAAAAACTACGCCTGTACATTCACCTGTGGAACCGGGATAGGGGCGCTCATATCCACGGCCACGATCTGGGTCACGGTGGAAGAATAGCCCTGGACGGCGGCGTCCAAAGACCTCTGGGCGGTGACGCCCAGCTGCTCCGCCTGCATACGCAGCTCCATCTTGGTGGCGGTGAGCTGGTCGGCCTGGCGGTTGGCGATCTCCGTTTCCTGGAAATACCCGGATTCCCGGATGGCCCGCATGGCCGCGTTTTTGCGCAGCTCCTGCTGGATGCGCTGGGCCTCCCGGCGCTTGTTCTCCTGCAGCATTCGCTTCTGGCGGGCCCGTGCCAGCTGTTCGCGATTCAGCTCCAGCTTCTTTTTGTTGGCCCGTGTCACCGCCTTTTTCAGCTGGGAGACGGCGGCCTTAATCTGGTCGGCGTGGTCGGGGTCGGAGCGCTGGGCGGCCTCCAACTGGGAGATGCGGCGGCGGGCGTACCCCGCGGCGGAGCTGGCCTGCCCCTGGGTGCGGGCACGGCTGATCCGGGCGTAGGCCTCCAGGGGGGCGTCGCCATACCGGGGAGTGGCCTTGGCCAGCTTGAATTTCTCCCGCTGGGCGTCCGCCTTCTCCTTGGCGTCGCGGATCATCTCGGTGAGGGAGGAGGTGTGCTCTTCCCGCTTCTTCATGGACTGCGCCAAAAGCTCGCTGTACTGGCCCTCGGCCTGATCCGCCGCGGTCTGTTCATCCCGGCCGATGGCGGAGATCGGTTGGATCGCCATATCCTGCCCCCCTTTCCACTTTCTCTACCTGTATATCGGCCAAATTCAGGGAAAAGGAAAGGGGGAAACGATTATTTTTTTTCGCCGCGGGGCCGCAGGGGCGTGCCCTCGGCGGACATACGCCGGAACAGGTAGACCAGAATGGCCACGGCGGCCGTGGCCAGCACCACCTCGGCCACCGTCTGGGCGCTTGCCAGCCCGTACAGTGGATCGAAATAGTTCAGGATATACAGCGCGGGGATCTCCAATACGATCTTGCGCAGAATGGCGAACAGCAGGGAGTACTGCCCCAGGCCGCAGGCCTGGAATACGTTTACCGCCAGGAAGTCCATGCACAGGAAGGGCTGGGCGACGCACATACACCGCAGGAACCGGGAGCCGTAGGCCACCACGGCGTCGGTCTTCATAAACAGGCCGATGAGCGTGCCTGAGGCAAAGAAATAGCACACCGACACCACAATCATAAAGCTCAGGGACAGCTTTGCCGTGAACAGGACAGCTTTTTTCAGCCGGGGGACGTTTCCGCTGCCGTAGTTATAGCTCACCAGCGGCATCAGCCCCTGGGATATTCCCAGAGAGATGTACATGGGGATCATGTTGATCTTGTAGGAGATGCCCATGGCGGCGATGGCGTCCGGCCCAAAGCCGGCGGTGAAGTTGTTGAGCACCGTCATGCCGGTGACGTTGAGCAGGTTCTGGATGGAGGCGGGCACGCCCACGCCGAACACGCCCTTCACGATCTCCCTGCGGGGCCGGGCCATGGCCGGGTGGACGCAGACGAAGGTTTTGCGCCGCCGGACGAACAGCAGCACGAAGAAGTACAGGCAGGCGAAGCAGTTGGATAGAAAGGTGGCGCAGCCCGCCCCGGCGGCCCCCATATTGAGCCCCCAGGGGAGGATAAAGATGGGATCCAGCACGATGTTCAGCAGGCAGCCGCTCATGGTGCCGATGCTGGCGTGGAAGGTGGCCCCCTCCGAGCGCACCAGATAGGCCATGACCACGTTGAGGATGGCGGGGGCGGCCCCGAAGGTGGTTGTCCACAGCAGGTACTGCGCGGTGGCGGCAGTGGTTTCCGGGTCCGCCCCCAAGAGGGTCAGCAGGGGGGCGCGGAAGGCAGTGACCAGGACGGAGAACAGGACGCCGCAGACCAGGGCGCACCAGAAGCCAAAGGCGGAGCTGCGCCGCACGGTGTCATAGTCCTTGGCCCCCAGGGCACGGCTCATCATGCTGGAGGAGCCCACGCCGAAAAGGTTGTTCACCGCGTTGAAGGCCAGCAGCACCGGCGCGGCCAGGGTGACGGCGGAGTTCTGGATGGGATCCTGGAGCATCCCCACAAAGTAGGTGTCCGCCAGGTTGTAGAGCACCATCACCAGTGAGCTGAGGACGGTGGGGATGGACAGGGTGAGCACCGCCCTGGGAATGGATGTGCGCTCAAAAAGCTCAGATTTTTCTATGTTTTCCATGGATGCGCCTCGCTATTTAGAGTTTTTGGACTGCCCCGCCAAGTAAGCCTTCGCATCCTTGAAGAAGCTGGCGGTGATAAGGACGATGACCGCCCCGATGGGGAAGGCGGCGATGATGCTCACAGACTGGAGGCTGGCCATGGAGCTGTCGGAGAACACCAGGGCGATGGGCAGGGCGATGAGCAGCAGGCACCACATCAGCTTCACCGCCCAGTGGGGGGACTCGTCCTGACCCAGGCGGCGGTAGCTGTAGCAGGAGGCGATGAGGGCGATAGAGTCGAAGGAGGTGGCGTAGAAAGCCACCATGGTGACCAGCACCAGGACAAGGACCAGCACCGGGCAGGGCAGGGTCTTTATCATGGAGATGATGAGGGCGTACAGATCGCCTGTCTCATTGTACTGGGCGATGAAGTCCGCCGCGCCGGACACCTGTTTGCCCATGGAGTAATTGCCCAGCACGATGAAGCTGACGATGGTGGAGCCCACCCCGAAGCCGTAGCCCCCCAGGATGGTCTGCCGCACCGTCCGCCCCCGGGAGATGCTGCCGATGAAGAAGGGGGCGGCCACGCACCACACCATCCAGTACGACCAATAGAAAATGGTCCAGTTCTGGGGGAAGGAGGTGGTTCGCTGGGGGTCGGTGAAGGTGGCCAGCTCAAAGAAGTGCCCGATCATCCGGCCCAGGGCCTGAACGCCGGTCTCGATGATGTACCGGGCCTCGCCGCCAAAGAGGAGTACATAGGCCAGCAGGCCGAAGAACAGCCAGATGCAGGACTTGGCCAGCAGGCTGATGCCCTTGAAGCCGTGGAGCAGGGAATAGGTGTACACCGCACAGGTGGCTGCCAGGATAAGGACGGTGACCAGCTCCCGGCTCAGGGCGATGTGGAACAGCTCGTCCAAAATGCCCGCCATCAGGGGGGTGGCCAGGCTGAAGGTGGTGGCTGTCCCCGCCAGCAGGGCGAACACAGCCAGCAGGTCGATGAACCGGCCCGGCACGCCGTCGGTGTGCTTTCCCAGGATGGGACGGCAGGCCTCGGAGTACCGCTGCCGCTCCCGCTTCCGCACATGGAGCATGAACCCGAATGCCGCCGCCAGCATGAGGTAGAACCCCCAGGGGATCAGGCTCCAGTGGAAGATGGGGAACACGCTGGCCCAGTCCTGGACAGAGCCCAGCTCGGCAATATGGGGGTCTACGGCGTATAAAATCCACTCAGAGAAGGAGTAGAACAGGATATCCGCCGCCAGCCCCGCCGTGAACATCATGGAGCCCCAGGTGAAAAAGGAGTATTTGGGCTGCTCCCCCGGCCGGCCCAGTACGATGCCTCCGTATTTGGAGAACGCCGCGAACAGGGACAGCAGAAACACGCCCAGCCCGATGACGAGGTAATAGACGCCGAAGGTGTCCCCCAGCAGGAAGCGGATCTGGCTAAGTACCTCATTGGAGCGCTCCGGGAAGGCGAGGAACAGCGCGCTCAGGGCCAGGATGCACCCCAGGGGGGCCAGGGTGATGACCCAGTCGATTTTCTTCCGCTCCACGTCATGTCACCTCGTCCAGATAGTTCCGATAGCTGGGATCCAGCGCCGCCAGCTCGGCCAAACTGTCCACCTCCACGATGTCGCCGGCCTCCATGGGGAACACCCCCAGCCGGTACTCCTGAGGGTAGCGGAACAGCGCCACGTCGTCCCAGTAGATGTCCCGGCTGTGCCGCTCCTCAAACTCGATTTCCAGGTGTTTTTTGAGCCGCCGCCCGTCCTCCGCGCTCCACCGGGAGACGCTGAACAGCTGCCAGCCGTGGGCGCCCCCGGTGCGGCCGCACGAGGACACCACGCCGTCCTCTACGGTGAGCAGCCATTCGTTCGTGGGCTCGTCCGTCCACACGGCGTTGTAGCCCGAGCGCTCGAACTCGGGGGCCAGTACCCGGGGGTCGCGGATGATGAGGTCGGCGTCGGTGATGATGGCGTCCTCCAGGTGCTCCCGGGCGGCATAGAGGGAGGAGATGTTGTTGCAGGAATCGTACCAGGGGTTTTCGATCAGCGTCACGTTGGGGTATTCCCGCTCCAAAACCTGGAACTGTTCCTTCAAATACCCAACGACCACGTAAATTTCACTGATGCCGTTTGTTATCAGACCTTGTATCACCGTGTCGATCATTCGCGTGCCGTTTACCCGCACCAGGGATTTGGGGGTGGTCAGGGTGACGGGCCGCATCCGCCTGCCCTCCCCGGCGGCCACGATGACGGCCCGCTTGACGGTGTTCATGGCAATGCCTCCCCCAGCCGCTCCAGCTCCCGCCGGACGATTTCACGGTAGTTCCGGGCGTAGCGGTACTGGGCCAGGGAATAGGCCCCGAACTCCACCCCCAGGGAGCGCTTGTACTCGCACCAGTTGCTCCACAGCAGGCCGCACACGGCGATATAGCCGTAAATCTTGACCCGGGTCAGCGGGGGGCAGTTTTTGGTGAAATACTGGTCGATGAGCTTGTCCGCCTGGGCCCGGTCATACATGGCGTAGATGCAGAACATGGCGATATCCACGTGGGGATCCTGCATGGCGGCGTACTCCCAGTCGATGAGGCGGATCTCCTCCTCCCCTTGGTCATTGTGGAAGAACAGGAAGTTGTCCGGCACGGCGTCAATGTGGGTGAGCGTCTTTTCCCCCGCCTGGGCGTCCAGGAAGGGTTTTAAGCGGAATATATTTTCCTTTGTCTCCCGGTAATCGGGGTAGGTGGAGGGCCGGCCCTCCCACAGGGATTCGTAGAAGTCGATGTGGCCGAACAGGTCGAATTCGTGGTCTGCCCGCAAATTCAGCCCATGGAAGGAGCGCAGCTTGTCCATGGCGGCGGCGGTTTCCCGCTCATTCATTGGGTCGCAGGTGCGGGCGCCCTCGATGAACCGGGAGATCTTATAGCCGCTGTCCGGGTCGATGTAACGCACATCCTCGCACAGCCCCCGGCCCTGGATGAGACGGTACACCGCCGCCTCCTCTGGGCGGCTGATGAGCCGTCCGGTGCCCTCCCCGGGGACGCGTATGATGTACTGCTCCCCCCGGCAGGAGAAGAGGAAGGAGCGGTTGGTCATGCCCTTTTTCAGGGCGGAGACGCCGGTGACCTCCTCCGGGCTGGCGTGAAGCACCTCCCCGATCAGCCGCAGATCGTCGGCCGCGAGCAGATCGGAGCCGGGTATGCCCGCCGGGGCTGGGAAATTGTCATGAGCTTGAGTGTTCATTCAGCTGGTTCCTTCCGATGTTCGAAAGGCCCCCGGTCTGTTCCAGCAGAGCGGACCGGGGGCCTTTGATTGAGGGTTACCGCCCGGTTTCTCCGCCGGACGGATCGTGGGCGGCGATCTGGCCGGGATAGCGGCGCTCCAGGCGGTGGACGATATACTGCGCGCCCACCTCGCCGCTGTGGCCCAGGTTGTAGAAGTGCTGCTGTTTCAGGGCGGCGATGCGCTCCTTGTAGTCCTCCTGATGGGCCAGAAGCTCCTCCACCACGGGGGCCAGCTCCCTGACCTCGCTTTTCTCCACCTGACGGCCCACCTTGGAGCGGGCGGTGATGTCGAAGGGGACCAGGGGGATCTTCTGCCAGTCCTCGTTGACCACCTTCATCTGGGTGTTGATGAACAGGGAGGGCTTGTCGGTGGTGAAGGAGAACTCGAAGGCGATGCCGCTCCAGTCGGTGATGACCAGGTCGGCGGTGTATACCGTCACGTTGGAGGAGAAGTCGGTCTCGATGACGAAGTCGTCCCCGGCTTTGTCCTGATACCGCTGGATGATCTCCTTCATCCGCGTGGGGAACCGGCGCACATATTGGGGGTGGGGCCGGATGACGATGCGGTAGCCCTTGCCGTACAGGGCGTTCACCAGATCGTCCAGGCAGGAGTCCATGATGTTGTCGTACTGCCAGGAGGGGGCGATAAGGATGGTCTTTTTCTCGTTTTCCGTCTTGTCCATGGCCTCGTAGGCGGCGATCATGTCGTCGATGAGGCCGTAGCCGCACTCGATGATCCGCTTCTTTTTCACGTGCCGCAGCTTCTCAATGGCCCGGGCCTCGATGGCCTGCTCCCGGCTTACCACCAGCAGGGTGTCGTAGGCGTCCAGCGCCCCGGTGCGGTAGGCCAGGTTGTCGCTGCTGCACCCATGATCCATAAAGACGTACTCCACATTGTCCTTCACCCGGGAGCGCTTGATGTGGTATTTTTCCAGGTCGGGGGTGGTCATCACCACCATGTCCGCCTCCAGCTTCATCATCAGGGAGATGAGCCGGGTCTCGTCCACATAGTAGGGCCGGATGCGGGGTTCGTTCTTTTGAAAAATGGCGTCCTCCGGGTCGCTGGTGACGTAGTGGATGGTGAGGCTGGTGTCCCGCAGCAGCGCCTCGATGAGGGCCCGGAAGTATTTGTAGAACCCGCTGCCCTCGGAGTAGAACATGATTTTCATGTTCCCCTTGTTCTCGGGGGAGAAGAACTCCTTGTAGTACTTCTTGGCCAGGGCGGCGTTCCGCTTTTTCCGTTCCTTATCTTCCGCGGCCGTCCGCTTCATCTCCTCCAGCAGGCCGTAGTCGATGTATTCCTTGGGGGAGTAGACGGCATTGCACAGGAACATGACCCCGATGGAGAACAGGTTGCCGAACGTCCAGTACAGCCCCACCCCTGCCGGGACGATGAAGGCGAAGAAGGTGGAAAAGGCGATCATGAACGCCGTCATGCCCCACTGGGACAGCTTGTTCTGCTCGATTTGCAGCACGTTCACCTTGTTCTGCACCCAGCACATCAGCAGGGCGGACAGCCCCGCCAGCACGGGGATGAGGAACAGGGCGTCCAGGGTGTGGACGCTTGGGGTCTCGGCCAGGTTGATGCCGAAGAAGGTCATGCGCAGGTTTTGGATCTGGGCGATGGCCTCCGCTGAGCCGGGGATAGCGGCGAAGCTGTCCGGCATAGCCCGCACCCGCTCCACCACCGTCAGCTGGGCGGTGGAGCCCAGCTCGTCCACCGTCACGGACATGAGCTGGGCGGTCTGGGCCACAAAGGCCCGCTGAAGCTCCGGGGTCAGGTGGAGGATGTGTTTTAAAGGCTTGTACACCACGTCCAGCAGGCCCAGGATGATGGGCAGCTGGAGCAGCAGGGGGATGACCCCCGCCATGGGGTTGTAGTGCTCCTGTTTGTACAGGGCGGACTGGGCGTCGATGAAAGCGTCGTTGTCGTCCACGTACTGGTAGCGGAGCATATCCAGCTGGGGCTTCATTTTCACCATCTTGATGGAGTTTTTCTGCACCAGCAGGGAGATGGGGAACATGACCACTTTGGTGAGCAGGGTGAAGGCCAGAATGGCGATCCCGTAGTTGCGGAACAGCCAGTAACAGCCGTACATCAGCCAGCCCAGAGGCGTCCCAATGATCGTATTGATAAGTTCCATACCGTTTGGCGGCACCTCGTCTTTCCGTGGGGGCGGCCCCGTTTATTTCCGGGGAGCGGTGCAGATGTGCAGGGCCCGCTTCAGCTCCTCCACCTTTTGGCGCTCCTCCGCCAGCAGGCGGCGCAGTTCCCGGTTCTCGGCGGCCAGACCGCCCTCGCCCCCCGTCTCGTCAAAGGGGTCGGCAGGGGCCGCCGTAAGCTCCGCGGCGGGCTCCGGCGCACAGCTGCGCTCCGCCGCCGGGGCGGGGGAGGGGATCTGCTGGGGCTGGGCGGGGGCGTCCAGCTCGTAATCGTCGTAGCCGGTGTCGTCATCGTCGTCATCGATGGCGTAGGACTGGACAGCGGCGCGGCTGTTCCGGCCCTTGGAGAACCTGCGCTTCAGCTTGCGCAGGTAGAAGCTGAGGCCCGCGCCCGCCGCGATGGCCACGCCGGCGACGAGCTGGATCATATAGGTCATGGCGGAGGGGTCGATGTAGGCGGATACCGTCGCCGGGGACAATGGCCGCCCGCGAACCAAAAGGCAGGTGAGCAGGACAAGTGTGTTCATGGAGTGACCTCCTATTTTACCAGACGTGGGGTTCCAGCGGGGTGAGCTGGGTCAGGTTCCAGTTGGAGAAGTCATTGCCGTCCCCTGAGATTACGTAGGTGCCCATGTACGCGTCCCGGGTGGTCAGGGCCTCGTCGTACAGCAGCATCCAGAAGGTGCGGGTCATATCCTCGTCCTCGCCGATGGACTCGATGGTCCGGCCGTATTTTGCGGTATCCAGTCCAAACCATCCGGCGATGGAGGCCCGGAGGTTGTCCTGGCAGATCTGCTTATAAGACAGCTCCATGGGCCGGCTGGTGTCGGCGTGGGCGGGCTTGATGAGCAGGGGGAGCAGCCGGGGGCTGTCCAGGCGGCTCAGGCCCTGGGTGGTGCTCCAGTCACCGCCGACCCACTCCGGGTAGTCCGCCGCGTGGTCGGTGCTGATGATGACGGTGGTGTCGTCATAGACGCCCTTTTCCCGCAGCTCGTCCAGGTACTGGAGGATCATCTCCATATTTCCCACCATCTGGTCGTGCTGGCCCGCGGAATCCCATCTCGTCCCCGTCCGCTCCGCCGTCTCGCTCATGTTGAAGGGGTAGTGGGCGCCCTGAAGATGGTAGAAGCGGAAGCACCCGGTCAGCCCAGAGTTGACGCTCAGGCCCTGGGCGCGGTAGCGGGCCCAGAATTCGGGGTCGTCGATTTGGTAGAGATCCCCGCTGGGGGCGGCCTGGACCGCGTCCAGGTCGCCGGTATAGAGCTGGAAATAGGGCTTTACCGCCTCCGGCGCGTAGCGGTAGGCGGACAGCTCCAGCATTTTTGTCAGCATGATCCGGCGGCTGTAGCTCACCGCGCTCTGGCCGATGTTGTCGATCTTGCCCTCCACGTTGTCCATCTCGCCCACCACGTCGCCCACATGGGAGTAGAGCCCCACCTGACAGCCCGTATTATGGAGGTCTGACAAAAAGGAGGAGCGCCCCCACGCCCGGCGGAAATAGTCCCGCTTGCGGATCTCAAAGGGGGCGGCGTCATCGTCCCGGACGCCGGTGAGCAGATAGGTGACGGAGGCGTAGGTGCGGCTGAAGCTGCCGGTGAAGTCCTGGTAGCTGGTGAAGCCGCCCAGCTCCGCCTCCCACTCCGGGTGCTGGGCGATCAGGTCGTCCAGATAGGAGCGGTCGCAGCGATCCAGCAAAAAGAACACCACGTTCTGGGAGGGGGCCAGCTCGAAGATCCCCTCGGTGGAGAGATAGCGCTCCTGCAGCGCGGAGAGGTTGGTGGTGTTGACCAGGCTGAACAGGGCCACCGCCTGCATCGCCGCCAGCAGCAGGGATACGGTTTCCAGCGTCCGCGTCCACAGCTTCCGGCTGAAATACAGCAGGATAAATACGGCTCCGATGACAAGCATCCAGACCACAAGGTTCTTCAGCATGGCCCCTCGGTAGTTCTGCCACGTCACCGAGGTGCCGTCCAGCGTGCCGTGATCCACGTTCCAGAAGTTCCCCTGGAGGTAGCCCGCCAGCGTCACCGCGAAGAGGAAGGACACGGCGTAATTGAAGGGCTTGCCCCGGAGGAGGAGCAGAACAGCCAGCAAAACGGCAAAAATCCCCAGCCCCGCCAGCGCCATGACAGGCGCCAGCAGGCTGAAGGGAAAGGTCATATCACTGGTATTTTGCAGATACAGTTCACAGGGGCCAAAGAAGATAAACGTGAACACGCAGTTAAAGGCACAGGCGGCGGCAAGGAACAAGCGGGTTCGAAAGGCCCGCTTGTCCATCCAGAGCGCGCTCCATTTTCTGCCGGCGGAAGCTTTCAGCTCTCGGAGCATAGGGATCGGTTCCTCCCAACGGTTCGGTCTACATTAATATATTAATATACACTCAATGCCGGAGGATGTCAACCCGGCCGCGGCTCAGGCAAAGTGTTCGACGTAGTAGGGGGAGTACTTGGTGATTTCGTAGTCCAGGCTCTTAAAGCCCATGCGCTCGGAGAGGGTATCCTCGTCGGAGAACAGGTTCACGCCCAAGCCCAGGCGGTTCCCCTCGATGTTAAAGCCCATGGCGGCCAGAATAGTGGGGTAGTAGTCCAGCGTGGAGAATTCCCGGTTCTGGCGGCGGCTCACGTCCGGGAGCGGGCAGGCCAGGTTCAGGAAGCAGTTGTACACCGTCCTGTCATAGTACTCCAGGCCCTCCACCAGGTTGTTGTCCATTCTCGGGTGGTCGCCCAGAACCACGATCACGGTGTCCTCGTAGAAATCCTGCTGGGAGCACCACTCGAGGAACTCGGCGATCTGCCGGTCGGCGCAGGCCACCACGTTGGCGGTCTGGTTTTCGTACTCGCTGCCGCACAGCTCGCAGACATAGCCCCCGATGTGGTGGGTGTCCACCGTCAGCATGGTGAAGTTGAAGGGCTGATCGTCCTCGGCCAGCTTCAGCAGCTTGTCCTTGGCGATCTCGTACAGGATCTCGTCCTCAATGCCCCACCACGCGCGGTAATCCTCCGGGAAATAGCCCTCGTCCCTGGTGCTGAAGTAGTCGCAGACCTCGTAATTGCCGTGCTGCTCAAAATACTTCTTCCGCCCGGCAAACTCCCCGTCGGAGCCGCACAGGAACAGATTGTGGTACCCGTTTTTCTCCAGGATCTCGCCCAGGCTGACGCAGCCGGAGGCAAAATACTCCTGCTCGCCCATGTCGTTGTCCGCGATGGGGAAGGAGAAGGGGATGCCGGAGGTGGAGGACAGCAAAGCCGCCATGGTCCAGTTCGTCCCGGTGCCCGAATGGGACCCACCCAGCAGCGTGGAGTTGGAGAAAGAGCAATTCTTCTGGGCCAGCGCCGTGAGATTCGGGATGTAATTGACCGGCTGCGTCCCGCCCACATCCCGCGAGGCGTAGGTGGTCTCCATGCTCTCCAGATAGACGCAGATTAGGTTCTTTTTCCGCGCCGGCGCCGTGATGCGCACGCTGTTCGGATCCACATAGTGCTTCTCATAGAGGGTGGAGGCGTTCGAACGCAGCTTGGCGTAGCCCATGACATCCAAGCTGTCGTTTACAAATTTGCAGGTGTTGAACAGGGAGAACACGGCGAACAGGGTCATCAGATGCCGCGTGAGGCTCAGCAGATCAATGCCGCGGCGCCAGCGGAACACGTCGATGTTCGCCGTGACGGCAAAGCGCCGCTGGAGGAGCAGGCATGCCGTGCCCGCAAAAATGAACAGGGCCAGCACGATCAAAGCGGGGATGCAGGCGACCACCCCGTCCACGACGACGCCCAGCTCGCTGCCGTCCAGGGGGGAGGCCATCGTGTACAGGATCTGCTGAAAGGTCACGTCAAAGGTGGCGTTGACCCAGGTGGTAACGCCGAAGAATATGGCTGCCGCCGCGAACAGAATGCTGCTGACGACAAGCTCCACCACACGTCCGACGTGTTTTTTACCGGTTGTTTGCTTCTTCATGGCAGGGCTCCTCTTTTGGTTTGCTGATTTGTCCCGCGCTTTTTTCGCTGCCGCCGTCTATCCGGGTAATATCCAGGCTGATCCGAATGTGCTTTGCGGCCCGGAAGAGTTGGGTAAGCAGCCAGGCGGCCAGCAGCGCGGCTATGGTATAGTGGGCGGAATCCACAGAATAGGAAAGGCCCAGCAGCTTGTGGGGAACCGTCAGCAGCATCCGCGCCAGCGCGTAGTTGCAGCAGACGGTGATGCCATATTGGACCAGAAATTCCAGAGACGGCTCAAGCGGCTTCCCCCGTTTTTTAAAGTACAGGTAGATAGACAGCATGGGGGCGAAGAAAAGATTGATAAAAATAGCCAATTGAATCAAAATATCTCATTCCATTCTATAGTCAGCGTACACGGGCTTTGTCCGCCGCCTCGTCTGTGATTTCGTCGGTGTTTAGTTTAGCGCTCTTTCCGGTGGCTGTCAACAGGTTTTTTAATGGCCTTTTGAGAAACATTCTGCCGCTGAGACGGCCTCTTTCGGCGTTTTATGAATTCTTTATCGCTCCTTTCGCAATTTTTTAACAAATCTAAATAAATGATTGGCTTCGAGCGAAAATCAGTATAAATGGCTCCCGTCTGTTTTAGACAATTTTGTGAAATTACCAAAAGAAACGATACCGTGTGCCGCCGGCATTTTTGCCGGCGGCACACGGTTCTTCACGGACAGGACGCTTTTGAACGATTGGGGTCATGATGATTTGTGAGATAGCTCGGACGCGAAGAGACGTTCGATTTTGCTGTCGATGTAGCGTGAGACTTTTTTCACCGATCCCATATAGTGCTTTTCCAGTACGGCTATCCTAAATAGCTCGATCAGCGTGCAGCATACAAATACAATAAGGGCGGCTGCGAGAGAATACGGGATCAAAAACGGGCTGTGGTTGAATGACGCGTTTTGAAACAGCGTACCCCATAAAAAGGGACGGACAAAATTGTTTTCGTGGATCAGATATACCCCAAAGGTAGCCGATGAGATCTGATTGACAGCCCGGTTACAGCCGATATCAAGTTGCAGAAAGCCCAAAAACAGGAACAGGGCCGTCAGCACGGTGGGCAGCCGCTGCATATGGATCACATAAGCGGCCAATTTGCCGGCAGCGGGGATTTTGCTTTCCAGCAGATCCGAAATAACGAACGCCAGATCCGCCGTAAGCATGGCGGCAAGGGCGCCCAGGAAAGCGGCCCTTGGGCCGATGGCTATTTTATTGACATGGAGCCGGACATAGGCCGATACCGCGTACAGGTAAGCGAACCACAACAGATAATTGCTTCCGTAGGCGGAGCCGAAAAAAGTCGGGATGACGCACCAGCAGACGGTGAGCAGCGCCAGCATTTTTTGATACTCCCGCTTGTCCAACCCTCTTAAAAGCTTATTCAGATATGGTGAGATCAGATATAGGACGAAGTATGTGCTGGCAAACCACCATCCGGAATATGTAATGGGGAAAAGGCAGCTGATCACCATCCTTATCCCATAGGGGTTGGCCCCCGCCAGGGTGAACACAGCGAGGAAAAGGACGGAATAGGTAAAGATCTGGAGGGCGAGCTTCAGCGCCTTATCCGTCCTGAACGCGGTGGAACCAATCAAAAAATAGCCGGAAATGAGCACAAAAATATCCACGCCGAGATTGCCGCCAAAGGTGAGGCACTGCGTCCACAGCCTGTTTACCGTGAGTTCTCCGCTGGGGAACTGAAAGCCGCCATGGGTGGAAAAGTGGCAGATGATGATCATCAGCATGGCTATGACGCGGAGTAATTCTATATTTGACTGCCTCTCGGTGTGCTTATCGGTCTGCAATGCCCGTTCCCTCCCTTGACGGAAAAGATAAAGCGGGAAGATCCCGCTTTATCTAAGAATGGATTAAAATAGATGAATATCTGCTTTTGCCGGAGAGTGGATCACCAAACGTGATCCACTCTCCGATCTGTTTGAGGTTATGCCGCTTACTCAGCGTCCTTGATGGCGGCCTGCGCGGCGGCCAGCCGGGCGATGGGCACCCGGAAGGGGGAGCAGGACACGTAGTCCAGCCCGATCTTGTGGCAGAACTCCACGCTGGAGGGGTCGCCGCCGTGCTCGCCGCAGATGCCCAGGTGGACATTGGGGTTGGTGGAGCGGCCCCAGCGGGCGGCGTTGGAGATCAGGCGGCCCACGCCGTGCTGGTCCAGCTTGGCGAAGGGATCGTTTTCGTAGATCTTCTTGTCATAGTAGGCGTCCAGGAACTTCCCGGCGTCGTCGCGGCTGAAGCCGAACACCAGCTGGGTCAGGTCGTTGGAGCCGAAGGAGAAGAAGTCGGAGATGGGGGCGATATCGTCGGCGGTCATGGCGGCCCGGGGGGTCTCGATCATGTTGCCCACTTTATAGGTCATGCTGGAGCCCGCCTCTTTCAGCAGCTCATCAGCCACGCTGGTGACGATGCTCTTCACATAGGCAAACTCCTTCAGCTCGCCCACCAGGGGGATCATGATCTCGGGGACGATGGTCCACTCCGGATGGCGGGCCTGAACGGCCAGGGCGGCCTTGATGACGGCCTTGGTCTGCATTCTGGCGATTTCGGGGAAGGTGACGCTCAGGCGGCAGCCGCGGTGGCCCATCATGGGGTTGAACTCATGGAGCCCGGCGATGATGGCCTTGACGTCCTCCGCGGATTTGCCCATCTCCTGGGCCATGGCCGCGATGTCGTCCTCCTCGGTGGGGACGAACTCGTGCAGGGGGGGATCCAGGTAGCGGATGGTGACGGGGCAGCCCTCCATGGCCTCGTAGATGCCCTCGAAGTCGCCCTGCTGCATGGGCTCCAGCTTGGCCAGGGCCTTCTCGCGCTGCTCCACGGTGTCGGAGCAGATCATCTCCCGGATGGCCTGGATGCGGTCGTCGTTGAAGAACATATGCTCGGTGCGGCACAGGCCGATGCCCTCCGCGCCGAACTTCCGGGCCTGGGCGGCGTCGTGGGGGGTGTCGGCGTTGGTCCGGACCCCCAGGCGGCGGTACTTGTCCGCCCAGTCCATGACCCGGGCGAACTCGCCGCCGATGGTGGCGTCCACGGTGGGGATGGCCCCGTCGTAGATCTTGCCGGTGGAGCCGTCCAGGCTCAGCCAGTCGCCCTCGCGGAAGGTCTTGCCGGCCAGCTCGAACTGCTTGTTTTCCTCGTCCATCTTGATCTCGCCGCAGCCGGAGACGCAGCAGCGGCCCATGCCGCGGGCCACGACCGCCGCGTGGGAGGTCATGCCGCCGCGGACCGTCAGGATGCCCTGGGCGGCCTTCATGCCCTCGATGTCCTCAGGGGAGGTCTCCAGACGGACCAGGACCACCTTCTCGCCCCGGGCGGCCCACTCCTTGGCGTCCTCGGCGGAGAAGACGATCTTGCCGCTGGCGGCTCCCGGAGAGGCGCCCAAAGCGTGACCAGCCACGGGGGCGGCCTT
>CAZCFU010000003.1:0-31693 GCA_964498005.1 uncultured Oscillospiraceae bacterium
TCCTCCAGCATCTTGTCCGCCCGGTAGTCGATCATGGCCTGGGGCACATCGCACTCCAGCTTCTCGATGAGGGCGTCGATGACGGCGGTCTCGAAATCCCGGTCGGCCTGCTCCTGACGGCGGGCCTTCAGCTTGTCGCTCAGATCCTTCTTGAACTCGTCCAGGGTCTCGAACTCGGACACGTCCTTGGCAAACTCATCGTCCACCTCGGGCTCCTGCTTCTCTTTTACCTCATGGACCTTGACCTTGAACACCACCTGGGCGCCGGCCAGCTCGGGGGTATAGTTCTCCGGGAAGGTGATGTCCAGATCCTTCTCGTCGCCGGCCTTCATCCCGATGACCTGATCCTCAAAACCGGGGACGAAGGAGCCGGAACCCAGCTCCAGGCTGTAGTTCTCGCCCTTGCCGCCCTGGAAGGGCACGCCATCCTTAAAGCCCTCGAAGTCGATGACCGCGGTATCGCCCTTCTTGGCCTTGCGCTCCACGCTTACCAGACGGGAAGCGCGGTCAATGTAAGGCTTCAGCTCCGCCTTTACATCGGCGGCGGACACCTTGACCTCCGGCTTAGCCACGGGCAGGCCCTTATAATCCTTGATGGACGCCTCGGGCTTGACCGTGACGGTGGCCTTGAAGGTAAAGCCATCGGCGTTGACATCCAGCACCTCCAGCTGGGGGTAAGCCACGGGGTCGATGCCGGTCTCTTTCAGCGCTCCCTCATAGGCGTCGGGATAGGCCAGAGAAATGGCGTCCTCATAGAAGATCTCAGCGCCGTACATCTTTTCCACCATCTTCCGGGGGGCCTTGCCCTTGCGGAAGCCAGGGATGTTGATGCGGTTCTTCTGGCGATTATAGACCTTGTCGATGGCGGCCTGGAACTCGGCAGCTCCAACCTCGATCACCAGTTCATAGGTGCTGTTCTCTTTTTTCTCGTTGCTCTTGATGTTCATGGTGTGTTCCTCCAAGCTTGGCCCGCCTCAGGATAGACTTGCTGGGCCTTCTTTCTAAATAATCCAACCTATTCTATCAGATAGGCGCAGAGATTTCCACTGTTTTTTTGCTTAATCTAAAATTTTTTTTGGACGAAATCCGACAAAGTCCGCGGATACCAACCGGTAGTCCACCGTTCCCTGCATTCCCTCCACAGCCAGCCGGTGGCTGGGCCCATGGAGATGACCATAGCAGCAAACGGTGACGTGGTACTGCTCCAGCAGATCAATGATCTCCTGGCAGCGGTACCCCCGGTATAGAGGCGGGTAATGGAGGAAGCACAGCTTCTCCCTCTCCCCCGCCGCCTTCAGCGATGCCTCCAGCCGGATCAGCTCCCGTTTGAAGACCTTCTCCCACTGGGGCGCGCCGTTTTCTTCAAAAAACCATCCCCTGGTGCCGCACAGGGCCACGTCCCCATAAAAAGCGCAGTTGTTGTGCAGAATGTGGAGGCGGCTAAATCCGTTGGCCTGGAAAAAGGCGTTCATCTTGGCGGCGGTGTTCCACCAGTAGTCGTGATTGCCCTTGAGCAGCCATTTCTCCCCCGGCAGCTCATGGTCGAGGAAAGCGAAGTCATCCCGCGCCTCCTCCAGGCTCATGCCCCAGGACAGGTCGCCGCACAGCACCACCGTGTCATTGTCATCCACTGGGGCAAAGCCCTCCCGGAGCTTGTCCACATAGCCTTCCCAGCCGCCGCCGAACACGTCCATGGGCTTGTCCGCTCCCAGGGAAAGATGGGTATCGCCGATGGCGTAAAGAGCCATCCCATCACCTCTTACTTCAGAAAGTCCAGTACACAGCCCTTCATGGCGTCCTTGTCCACCACGTCATCAAAGCGGCGGCGGCGCTTTTTCAGCCGAGCCAGGGGCGCGGGAGTCGGCACGCCGGTAACCTCGGTGAGCTGATCCAGAATGTCCAGTCCGGACTTCTGCTCCTTCACGCCCAAAGCGGTGAGCACACTGGAGCAGAATTTAAAGGGACTGGCAGTGGATACCGCCACCGTCACCGTATCGTCCCCGGTTTCCTCCCGGTACTCTTCCAGCACGTGGAACGCCACAGCGGTGTGGGGATCGATGAGATAGTTCCGCTCGTTCCACATTTTAGCGATCATGGCCTGGGTCTGCTGGTCGTCGCAGCAGCCGGCGCTGAACAGCCGCTTGAGCTTGGTGCGGATGGAGCTGTCCACCCGATAACTGCCGTACTCCGCCAGCTGGGACATATACTCCCGTACCAGCTTGTCGTCCCGGCCGGACAGCTCAAAGAGCATCCGTTCCAGGTTGCTGGAGATGAGGATGTCCATAGAGGGCGAGATGGTATTATAGAAGGTGCGGTTGCGGTCATAGGAACCGGTATTGATGAAGTCAGTGAGTACGTTGTTCTGGTTGGAGGCGCAGATCAGCTTGTTGATGGGGATACCCATGGCTTTGGCGTAATATGCCGCCAGGATATTGCCGAAGTTACCGGTGGGCACGCACACATTGATGGCTTGGCCCTTGGTAATGGCCCCGGACTTCAGCAGATCGCAGTAGGCGGAAGCGTAGTACACGATCTGCGGCAGCACCCGGCCCCAGTTAATCGAGTTGGCGGAGGACAGGAAGTAGCCCCTTTCCGCCAGCTTCTCAGCCAGCTCCTCGTCGGAAAACAGCTTCTTGACCCCGGACTGCGCGTCATCGAAATTACCCACAACGGAGCAAACGCCGACGTTGCCCCCTTCTTGGGTGACCATCTGCAGCTCCTGGATCTCAGACACGCCATCCTTGGGATAAAACACAAGGATCTTGGTCTTGTCCACATTGCGGAATCCCTCCAGAGCAGCTTTGCCCGTGTCCCCGGAGGTGGCCACCAGGATGCACACCGTCTTTTTCTCGTCGTTCTTTTCCAGCGACGCGGTGAGCAGATGGGGCAGGATCTGAAGCGCCATATCCTTGAACGCGCAGGTAGGCCCGTGCCACAGCTCCAGGCAGTAGGTGTTGTCGTCCAGCTTGTGAACAGGCGCCACATCCTCATGAGAAAATCTGCCTCCGCCATAGGCCTCGGCCGCGTAAGCGGTGAGCTCAGAGCCGGAGAAACCCTCCAAAAAGCTGTTCATGATGTACACCACCCGCTGCTGGTAGGACATCTCCTTCATGGTTTCCACGGCGGACACAGGCAGCCGTGGCAGCACCGCCGGGGTCAACAGGCCCCCGTCCGGCGCCAGTCCCTTGGCGATGGCCTGGGGCGCGCTCATACGCAGATCTCTATTTCTCGTGCTCAAATAATTCATCGTTGACTCACTACTCTCATTAAATTGTTATAAAACAAGTCGCGCACGACTGTTTCATGATAACCATGGCACAGCAGATACTCATAAAAGCAGCTCAGCTTGTCAATGGACGGCAGGGCGTCGATGGTGTCGCAGCCGTCCCAGTCGCCACCCAGGGCCGCGCAGGCCGCGCCGCCCAGCTCCAGGATGTGCTCCAGATGAGCCCGCAGCATATCCAGGTCCTGGCTGCCGCCCACAAAGTCCCGATAGAAGTTGAGACCGATCACACCCTGATTCCCTATTATCGCAGTTATTTGCTCATCCGTCAAGTTCCTTGTGTGATTCCACACAGATTTTGCGTTGGAGTGGCTGGCGATAATGGGCCGCCGGGCCATTTCAATCACATCCCAAAACCCCGCCTCAGACAGGTGGGACACATCCACCAGGATATGCAGATCCTCCATTTTTTCCACAAACTGCCGCCCAATTGTGGACAATCCGCGCTCCGGCTGTTCACGGGAGGAGCCGGACAGAGCGTTTGCGTGGTTCCAGGTCAGGTTAATGGCCACCACCCCATCTGCCGCCGCCTCGTCCAGCCGAGCTGGGTCACAGCCCAGCAGCTCCGCACCCTCCACAGTCAGAAAGGCGGCAGCTTTTCCTTGACAATGGGCCTTCTCCACGTCCCGGGCAGTGCGGCACTGGACGATTTTGTCCTGGTTCTGAGCCATCTGCTTTTTAAAGCAGTCAAGCAATACATAATAGCTATCCTCTAATGAGCGACCGTCTTCATCTGCGTATTCTTTTTCTGTCCACAGGGCAAAAAACTGGCAGTACTGGGCAAAACCTTCCGTCCGTTCCAGGGACAGGTGGCCAGTATTGCTTCTCAGCCCTTCGTTTAGATAATAGCAGCGGGCAATTGTGTCACAGTGGGCATCAAATACGCATAAACCGTCCACGGCAACTCCTCCTAAAATGCATTTTCTATATAGTATATGTCCGGCTTTTCAGTGCGCACCCCCAAGGGTGCGTATACCTCCGCCACATCAAACCGGGGTTGGAGCGTTGTAGGATGGCTCATGAGGTAAAACTGAGCTGCGGCGCGCAGCTTGCGCTGCTTGGACGGGGTCACCGCCTCGCAGGCGGATCCAAATTGATCGTTTTTCCGCAGTTTGACCTCCACAAAAGCCAGAAATTGGTCATTCTTTGCCACGATGTCCAGCTCACCCGTGCGGCAGCGGAAGTTGCGCGCCTCGATCGTCCATCCTTCGTGCCGCAGCTTTTCCGCCACCCGCTCCTCACCCCACTGGCCCAGTATGTGGGCCTGTCCTCCGCCGCTCACAGCTTTTTCAAAAAGGTGCGGCGGTGGATGGGACACGGCCCGAATTCCCGCAGCAGCTCGTAGTGGCGCCTGGTTGGGTAGCCCTTGTGGCGCTCGAACTCATATTGAGGGTAGAGCACCGCCATCTCCTCCATGTACCGATCACGGCTGACTTTAGCCAAAATAGAGGCGGCTGCAATCGAGACTGACAAGCTGTCGCCCTTGATAATTGTCTCATGTTCAATGGCAATCGCGCACTTGCTGCCGTGATCCCGGTTGCCGTCAATCAGGGCATAATCCGCTTTGGGGGTCAAAGCGTCGATAGCCAGCTGCATAGCCTTGATCCGGCTATTAAGAATGTCGATCTCATCGATTTCCTTCGGCTCCACCCAGGCCACTGCCCAGGCCACCGCCTGTTCCTTGATTTGGTCAAACAGCATTTCCCGACGTTTTTCCGTCACCTGTTTGGAGTCGTTGAGATAGGGAAGCTCCAACCCCAGGGGCAGAATGACCGCCGCCGCGTACACCCGGCCAGCCAGCGGGCCGACACCCGCCTCATCGCATCCGCACACAGCGCCGCGGCCCTGTGCCATGGCCGAGCATTCCAGATCCCAGCTGGGCATGATGCCTCTCCCCTTTCCTCTACAGATCCTCCGGCACTTCAAGTGTAAAGCGTCCAAGCTTTCCACCTCGGAACTCATCTAAAAGTACCTTTGCCATCCGTTCGGTGTCTGCCTCGCCGCCGGAAATCAGCATTCCCCGTTTCCGGGCGCCCTGCTCCAGAAGCTCCCAGCCCTGGAGACCATCCAATTCCATTAGCTTATACCGCTCCCGCAATGCCTTGGGGTAGCGATCCCGCAGCAGCTCCAGCAGAGCGCAGGCCAAAGCCTCCATATCCGTTATCTCGTCCTTCACCGCGCCGGTAAACGCCAGATGAAGGCCGGTGGTTTCATCCTCAAATTTGGGCCAAAGGATGCCCGGCGTGTCCAGAAGCTCCAGGCCGCTGTCCACGCTCACCCACTGCTTGCCCCTGGTGACGCCCGGGCGGTCGCTGGCTTTGGCGGATTTGCGTTTTGCCACCTTATTGATAAAAGTGGACTTGCCCACGTTGGGCACCCCCACCACCATGGCCCGGATGGGACGCCCGACCTGGCCTTTAGCCTTCCACGCGGCCAGCTTATCCTTCAAAACGCTTTTCGCGGCGATGGAGAACTGCCCCACCCCCTTGCCGCTTTTGGCGTCTGTTTCCAGCACGCCATAGCCCTTTGCCTTGAACCAAGCGATCCAGCGGGCCGTCATGGCAGGATCGGCCTGATCCGCCCGGTTGAACACGATCAGCCGAGGCCGGTTCCCCACAATGGCGTCGATGTCCGGATTGCGGCTGGATATGGGGATACGGGCATCCGCCACCTCGGCCACCAGATCTACCAGCTTTACATCCTCTTCCATCTGCCGCCTGGTCTTGGTCATATGTCCGGGGTACCACTGGATATTCATTGGGCCGTCCTCCCTTTTTTCTCAATTTTTACACGTAGGCGGGCTTTGCCCGCCGGAAAAATGGCTTTGCTATTTTTCGAGTTATTTGACTATACCACAAAAGGCTGGACAAGTCCACCTTTTCTCCGTCTCGCAATAAAAAAGGAGCGGTCACCCGCTCCTTTTTTATTGCGCTTCTTACAAATCCTCTTTGACCTTAGCGGCCTTGCCGACGCGGTCACGCAGATAGTACAGCTTGGCCCGGCGGACTTTGCCCCGGCGGACGGTCTCGACCTTCTCAATGGTGGGGGCGTGCAGGGGGAACACCTTCTCCACGCCAACGCCGTAAGAGATGCGGCGCACAGTGAAGCTCTCCTCCACACCGCCGTGCTTCTTGGCGATGACGGTGCCCTCGAACACCTGGATACGCTCGCGGCTGCCCTCTTTGACCCGGATGTGAACCCGGACGGTGTCGCCCACGCTGACGGAAGGAACCTCGTCCTTCATGTACTTCTCGCTGAATTGCTTAAGCAGTTCCATTTGTATTTTCCTCCTATTTTCAGGCGTTCGTGCGTCCAAGCCCATGGCCGCGCAGAGGACCGCCCTTTTCAGACTTGGGTAGTTTACCACAAGCACGGGAGATTTGCAAGAACTTTTTTCAATTTCCGGGGAAATTTTATGCCCTTTCCCCGCCGCGGCGCAGCACCCCGGCCAGGAGCCACAGGGCGGTGAGAAGCAAGGTCGCGTTGGCGTAGTGGATCGCGCATACTGTGCCCACCCCCACCAGCGCGCCTACCAGACAGCCGGACATGGCCGTCATCAGCCGCTCCGCCCAGTCCGGATCCAGCCGTCCGGCCAGCAGGCCGTATACGACCCGTCCCCCGTCCAGCGGCAGGACAGGCAGCAGATTGAACGCGCCCACCGCCAGTGTGAGTACTGCCGTCAGCTGCCAGCCCATGGCAAGGGCTATAGCTCCAAACAGCAGATTGACCGCCGGCCCGGCCAGCGCCACTAAGCTCTCCTGGACATAGGTCAGCGGCTCACA
Source organism: uncultured Oscillospiraceae bacterium (assembly GCA_964498005.1). Lineage (GTDB taxonomy): Bacteria > Bacillota > Clostridia > Oscillospirales > Oscillospiraceae > Enterenecus. The sequence continues at coordinate 7,066 of CAZCFU010000003.1, forward strand.
ATAATCCAAACGCATCTCTGCCCCAACAATTGTAAAGGAAATTTCCATTACATATCCTCCGAAGAGGGCGGCGGCAACCATATGGCCCAGTTCATGAAGGATACAGGCCAGCAGCCCCCAGGGCAGCAGTCCCACCCCCTCATCCAGCCAGAACAGCACCCCTAATATCAGCAGGAAGCCAGGGCTCACCTTCACCCGAGGCATCTTATGATAAGTCCACATAATATGCCGGATCCAGCCGAATGTTGTCTTTTTCAATGGTCAGATGAAGATGGGGGCCGGTGGCGTTGCCCGTCTGACCCACCAGCGCAACCGTCTGGCCGCAGGTCACCTGATCCCCTTTATGAACCAAGAGTTTGCTGCAATGAGCGTAAAAGCTGGCCACATTATTGTCGTGGTCGATCTTTAAATAGTTGCCGAACTCGTCGCTGGTTCCGATATATTCCACCACACCATCGGCAAAGGCCCCGATTTCAGTACCCTCCGCCGCGCCGATATCCAACGCAAGGTGAAATTCGTTCGTACCGCTGACCGGGTGATCCCGATAACCAAAGCCGGACGTTACTGTTCCAAACACAGGTACCACAGTCTCGCTGAGGCCCAACTCATAGAACGCTAGGCTCACATTTCTGGGCAGCTTTACACCATCGTCGGTGTATTCCTGGGCCATTGCCGTTACCACAGCGGGCTCACTGGGCTCAGGCCCGCTGTCCGGTTCACTGGGGGCCGGTTCATCTACGATTGGCTCGTCCCTTTTTTGCGGAACGCTGATCCCGGCAAATATGCCGTGCTCATTCCAATAAGCCAATCCTCCGCCCGGAGTCTGGCTCAACATAACTACAGGCTGAGTTTGCCCAAAGGAGGGCGAGTGGGGCGGCTCTTCTTCCTGTGCCTCGCCGCCCAGCAGCTCGACACACAGCATCTCAAACGCCCCCTGCAGCGGTTTTCCTTGGGACAGAGCGGAGCCAAACTGCTGGAAAACCGCCTTAAAATCCACATTGGCGGCCGCGGCAGTCCTCCACATCTCCAACTGCGCGGGGAACACACCCCGGCCAATGTACACCAGCAGAAACAGGACCAGGCTGACCATCAGTTGGATAAGCCTGCGCCGATCCCCTTCCGCCCCACTGTTCTGCGCAGGGCGCCGCCTTGTTCTCTGTGCGGGCCTCCGCCCTCTGCTCCTTGTAACGTACCTGGATGCCCCGTCCACACGTATTCCCTCCTTGTCCACACAGTCTGGAATACTGTATGTCCGGGAACGTGGTTTTATGCAAACCGGAGGCCCAGATATATCAGGCCCGCCCTATATGGGGCGGGCCTTCAGCCGAAGCGTCATTCACCAAATTGAAAGGGGTCTCTGACCCCACTTTTCCCGAAGGTTCGAACCGCCATCCGATACATCGCCTTGGCGTGGATCCGATCATGCCAAATAAAGCGGCGCAGCACCTTTCGGACAGACCACAACTCGTCATAACTGCCTATAACGGCAGGAGCCTGTAAAAAATTGTCACACTGCTCCAGAATCGCAAACCCTCTCCGGCGGCACTCGAAGATGGTGCCAGCGTTGTCCGCGTCCACACCGATCTCACCAAAATAATAGGAGTTCACGTTTTTGGTATGCTCGTACATCTCCTGAGCCGTCCGGGGAACAGTGCCATAAAACGTATTTCGCTCCGGCAAACAGCTGGCATTTTTATCTGGAATAGAGGCATACAGCTCATGAAAATCTTTGGCGGACTTCAGCGCCAACGCTTTCAGCCTCAAATATTCATTCTCTGACAGCGGCGAGCGTTCTTCCTCGAACATGATGTCCGAATCAGCGTCCGCGATCTGAAGCCCGCTGGCTTTTTCCTGGACAATCTCAATTTCAACGCGCTCCGGAGCCGGCTCCCCGCTCCAGCGGAGGTAAGCCATGATCTCCTCCGGCATTTTTCCCAGCGCCTGCTCCCTGTTCGCCCCCCGGGTATACGCTCCCACGCAGTTGACGGCGTACAGCAGCGTGTCGTCCCCATTATGTTCCCAGGCACAGTTTACCTTCATATTCCGGCCTCTTTCTGTTGGAAAATATAAATGCAATCACTTCTTTCCCACAAACAGCAGGTGGTTGGTCATGCCCAGCAGCTCCGGTTTTTCGCAGATGTACTCGTGATATCTCAGATATTGGGCATAGCTCTCGTCGTTCATGGCGTTGATTTGATCCGCCATCAGCTCGCTGACGCCGTCAGCGGCCACTTCATGGAGGACCCGAACGCCGCCGTCCCGGAGCAGACTGCGGCACTCGTCCACAGTGTGAAATACAAATGGAAAATCTTCCAACCGAAACGTTTCTTTATTATAATCTCCAGACACAAAATAGTCCGGACGGTAGGAAAGCTCCGTTAAGAAAATCATATCATGGGAAATAAAGGCAAAGAAGAGCTTGCCGTCAGGCTTGCAGACACGCTTTGCCTCCGCGATGCACCGCAGCTTATCCTCCTCTTTACGCAAATGGTACAGCGGCCCAAACAGCAGAACAGCGTCAAAGCTCTCATCCTCATACCGGCTCAGATCCACCGCGTTCCCCTGGACAAGCTCAATCTCATCCTCCGGCCTGATCTTCTTGCGAAACGCCTTGATATTATGATCCGCCAGCTCCAGCGCGCATACCTTGTATCCCTTTCTCGCAAAATATAGGCTGTATTCCCCCGCCCCGGCACCTATGTCCAAAATACTGGAGCCAGGTTTCAAATAGCGCTCAATGTATCGGGTAGTGGTCAAAAACTCCACCCGCGCAGCCTTTGAGCCGTTCAGACGGCTGTCCTCGTCAAACAGCTCATAGATTTTCTGAATCTGTTCGATCTCGTCTTTGATCTGATAAATATCGTGGAAATCCATAACTTCTGCCTCATTTCAATAAGCATAGGGAATCAAAGCCGATGCTCTGTCCTGCTTGGCCGCAAGCCTAACGGAGTGGTTCGCGGCCGAAAGCGAAGAAATTCCCCGTCCGGCGCAGTTTTCCTCTGAAAGCGGGAAACGGAAAAATAAAGGGACGGTCATTCGCCGAAGAGACGTCATTCGGCTTTGCCGAACGACTGTCCCGGCAGCCTTCCGGCTGCCCGGCGAACGACCGGTCAGGCAGTCCATAGGACTGCCCTGGTGCCCAAAAATAAAAGGACTGCCTATGACAGTCCTTTTATTTTTGGAGCGGGTGAGGGGAATCGAACCCCCGTGTTCAGCTTGGGAAGCTGACATTCTACCATTGAACTACACCCGCAAGTGTATTGTATTATATCAGACCCGGCTGGAAAATGCAAGCATTTTTTGCTTGAAGGATTTCCAAATAATGCTTTGAAACTTTTTTACAAAAACCCCTTTACAAATCAAAAAAATATTGCTATAATGAACAAACAATAACGAATGGAGGTGATCAAAATGAAGGTCTTCTATTCTGAGCCCGTTGATATCGACGAGTTGATCTTCGCCGGAGAGACTACCGTTCCCAGCGACCGCTGAGCCAGACGGAATTTCAAAGGTCTAGATTTAACTCGTCCCGTTTGGGACGTTTTTATTTTGGCTCGAAAAAAGGATGCCGCCTAAATAGGCGGCATCCTTTTTATGCGGTTAGCTTTATTTACCGTTTCTGATTCCGCCCCATGAAGCGAAGCAGATAGAGGAACAGGTTGATAAAATCGAGGTACAGCTGGAGGGCGGAGAAAATGGACGCCTTCTGAAGCATGGCCTCGTCGCCGTAGAAATACTCATAGTTGGCCTTGATCTTCTGGGTATCATAGGCGGTGAAGCACAGGAACACCACAATGCCCACCATGCAGATAGTTCGCTCCATGGCCGTAAAGTTGATAAACAGGGACAGCAAATTCGCGATCACCAGGAAGATCAACCCACCGATGAGCAGTGGGCCCAGCCGGGACAGGTCGGTTTTGGTGAATCGGCCATAGAGGGCGAACCCACCGAAGAACAACGCGGTCAGGGCAAAGATGAAGATCAGATTTACCACGTCGAACACGACAAAATAGAAGGAAAACACCAAACCGTTGAGGACAGAATAAGTCACAAACAGCGTTCTGGTAGTCCCCACCGAACGGTTTTGTATGTTGGAGGACATGACCATCACAACCGCCATCTCCGCAATCAGCAGAATATAGTGGATATATGGGATGGCAAACAGATAGTACACTGTCTCAGTAAAGGCCAAGGCGGCGGCCAGTGCGAATGTGACCATCAGCCCCACGAACATCCAGCCAAAGGTTCTGGACATATACTGATTCAGCGTCAATGCGCCTTGGGCGTAGCTGCTGTCAAAATCATAACGGTTAAATTTTTGTTCTTCCATAGTCAGCTCTCCTTATCCACTTGTTTCATTTGCTTCAGGTTGCCGATTTTTTGTGCCCGGCGATCCAGCTCTGCGAACACATCGTCCAACGGAATCCCTTTTTCCGCCATCATCACCATCAAATGGTAGATGAGGTCGGATATCTCCCCCACTGTGTCAGCAGGGACATCGTTTTTCGCCGCGATGATAGTCTCCGCGCATTCCTCTCCCACTTTTTTCAGGATCTTATCCAGCCCCTTGTCAAAGAGATAGCAGGTATAAGATCCCTCCTGCGGATTAGCTTTGCGATCCAGGATGACCGCGTAAAGCTGTTCAAGTGTCCTGTCCATAGCACACCCCTCCAGACTTGCTTTTTTATTATAACTCAATTTGATTGAAAAAGCAACTGTAAGCTCCGGTATGGCAGGTGGGTCCGTCCGGTACGCAGATGTAAAGCAATGTGTCGGTGTCGCAGTCGGTGTATACCTCCCGGACATGAAGGAAGTTCCCGCTGGTCTCTCCCTTGTTCCAAAGCTTTTCCCGACTGCGGCTCCAGAACCAGGCGGTTTTCGTTTTGAGGGTCAGCTCCACCGCCTCCCGATTTGTGAATCCCAGCATAAGCACTGCCCGACTGTCCGCGTCCTGGATAATTACCGGGATCAGCTCCGATTTCTGAAACAATAGATCAAGGTCAAACATACGCTGCTCCTCTCTATCATAACCGATCACCTTACCGGGATGTTCCGCCCACGTAGGAAGTCCTTCACCTGCGGAACCGTCAACTCACCAAAGTGGAACAGGGACGCCGCCAAGGCCGCGTCACAGCCCGTCTCCTCAAACACTTGTGCAAAATCCTCCAAACTGCCGCAGCCGCCGGAGGCGATCACCGGGATGGACACGGCCTGGGTCACCGCGCGGGTCATCTCCAGATCAAAGCCGGCCTTGGTGCCGTCCGCGTCCATGGAGGTGAGCAGGATCTCTCCCGCTCCCAGTTCCTGGCCGCGCCTGGCCCACTTCACCGCGTCAATTCCCGTGGGCGTCCGGCCTCCGGCCACCACCACCTCGTACCAGCCCTCCGCCCTGCGGCGGGCGTCAATGGCCAATACCACACACTGGGAACCAAACCGCTGGGCGGCACGCGCAATCAAGGTTTCATCCTTTACAGCAGCGGAGTTGACAGATATCTTGTCCGCCCCCGCCCGAAGCAGTCGCTGGAAATCGTCCAATGTACGGATTCCGCCCCCTACCGTCAGAGGGACGAATACCTGGGACGCGGTGCGCTCCACCACATCGGCCACAGTGTCCCGGGCATCGCTGGTGGCAGTGATGTCCAGAAAGACGATCTCGTCCGCACCCTGATCGGAGTAGTATTTTGCCAGCTCCACCGGGTCGCCCGCATCCCGGATGTTGACAAAGTTGACCCCCTTTACCACCCGGCCGTCCCGGACGTCCAGGCAGGGGATGATGCGTTTGGCTAACATGAAAGCCCCTCCAAGATATTGGTCAATTTTTTCTGATTTTTTGATCATCACTCCACGGCATTCAATCACCGTAATGTTTATTCCTGGGCTCCCGCTTCCCGGACAGCCTGCGCCAGATCCAAGGTGCCGGCATAATACGCTTTGCCGATAATGGCCCCATACAGCCCCATGTCCCGCAAACGCTTCACATCGTCCAGAGTAGTAACGCCGCCGGAGGCCACGATATGACAGCTTACCGCCTTTTGCAACGCCGCAAGCTGGTCATAGCTGGGCCCGGACAGCATTCCGTCAGTGGCAATGTCGGTGAAAATCAAGGTCTTGACCCCTTTTTCCTCCATTTGACGGGCCAAATCAAGACCGCTTAGCCCGGAGTCCTGTTCCCAGCCCGCCGTGCGTACCTGGCCATTTAAGCAGTCAATGCCTACCGCCACCCGGCCGCCATATCGCTCCAAGGCGTAGTCCACCACCCCCGGATTTGTGACGGCGGCCGAGCCGATCACCAACCGGGCCGCCCCCGCTTCGGCCACCGCGTCCACATCCTCACAGGTCTTGATACCGCCACCCAGCTCCACGGATAAGCCGGACTGCCGGATTACCTCGCTGATATGCGGGAAATTTGTCCGTGCGCCATTACGGGCGCCATCCAGGTCCACCATATGGATCCATTTCGCTCCCGCGGCGACAAAGGCGTTGGCAGTCTCCACCGCGCTGTCGGCCACCTGGCTGACGGTGGAAAACTCTCCCTTTTTCAGGCGGACGCACCGTCCGTCCTTCATGTCGATGGCAGGTAATAAAATCATTGAATCAATTCTCCAAAATTCTTCAAAATGTTCAGTCCGACTTCTCCGCTTTTTTCCGGGTGGAACTGGCAGCCGTACACCCCGTTATGGGCCACTGCCGCCACCACGGACGGGCCGTATCGGGTGCGGGCGATCACGTCCTCTTCCCTCTGGGCATGGCCGCAGTAGGAATGGACAAAATACACATAGGCTCCGTCGTCCAGACCCTGGAATAAGGGCGAGTTATTTTGAAAGGTCAAGCTGTTCCAGCCGATGTGGGGCAGCTTGAATTCTGTTTGGATCCGCTCCACACATCCGCTGACAAGCCCTAACCCTTCACATCTTCTTCCCTCTTCTCCCCAATCAAATAATAACTGCATTCCCAAGCATATGCCCAAGATGGGCTTGCGCCTCACCTGCTTCAGCACCGTATTGGCAAGTCCTGTCTGGCGCAGCTTGTCCACCGCGTCTGGGAAGGCCCCAACTCCGGGCAAAATGATGGCATCCGCCCGCTCCAGCTCCTCCGGGTCGCCGGTGACCAGGGTCTGCTGTCCAATGTACGCCATGGCGTTGGCCACACTTTTCAGGTTACCCACGCCGTAATCTACAATAGCGGTATACTTCATTACAGCGCTCCTTTGGTGGAGACAACGCCGTCCCCTTCCACTCGCACGGCCTCCTTCAGCGCCAGTCCCAGGGACTTGAACAGCGCCTCAGTGATGTGATGGGCGTTGTCTCCATATTCGCATTTTTGGTGCAGCGTGATCCCGCCGTTTACCGCAAATGCCCGCATAAATTCCACGGTGAGGCAGCTGTCATATCCACCGATTACGGGCTGGGGCATAGGAGCGTCAAAGGCCAGAAAGGGCCGATTGGAGCAGTCCAGCACTGTCCGGCACAAAGCCTCATCCATAGGGACAAAGGCCGTGCCATAGCGCCGAATCCCTTTTTTATCGCCCAAGGCCTCTTTCAATGCCTGGCCCAGCACAATGCCCACATCCTCCACCGTGTGGTGGCCGTCCACGTGCAGATCACCCAGGGCGGACAGCTCCAGCCCAAACCCGGCGTAAAAAGCCAGGGCGGTGAGCATATGGTCAAAAAAGCCGATGCCGGTGGACACGCTCACCTCTCCCCCGTCCAGGCAGAGCGTAACGCTGATATCTGTTTCCTTGGTCGTGCGCTGTACAGTTGCCTGACGCATAATGTCGTCCCCCTTACTCGAATCGAACCTGGATGGAATTGGCGTGGGCCGTGAGCTTTTCCGCCTGGGCCAGCGTGACAATTTCCTTGGAAATGGGCTCTAAGGACGTCCGGTCAAATTCCAACACGCTCATAGTCTTTAAGAAGCTGTCCACGCTGAGGGGCGAGAAAAACCGGGCCGTGCCGCTGGTGGGCAGCACATGATCCGGCCCCGCCAGATAATCCCCCAGCGGTTCTGGCGTATACGCCCCCAGGAATACCGCTCCTGCGTTTTTCACCTGAGTCAGTAGCTCCCGCGGGGCTTTGGTGACAATTTCCAAATGCTCCGGGGCGATTTCATTGGCAATCTCTACGCATTTGTCCAGATTATCGCACACGATGGCGCAGCAAAAATCCCGGAGCGAGGTCTCCATGATCTCACTGCGGCTGAGATAACCGGTCTGCCGGACGATCTCGGTGTCCACTGCCTGGGCCAGTTCCATAGAATCGGTAAGCAGCACAGCGGAGGCCAGCTTGTCGTGCTCCGCCTGACTGAGCAGATCGGCGGCCACATATTTGGGATCAGCGGTCTCATCGGCAATAACCAATACCTCGGAGGGACCGGCCACCATGTCGATATCCAGTTGGCCATAGGCCAGCCGCTTCGCCGCCGCCACATAGGCGTTCCCCGGCCCCACCAGCTTATCTACCCGTGGGATGAAACCCGCGCCGTAGGCCACAGCCGCTACAGCCTGGGCCCCGCCCACAGCGATGACCCGGTCTACTCCGGCAATTTTTGCCGCGGCCAGCACCGCGTCGCTGAGGTTTTCCGTGGGTGGGGTCATCATAACGATCTCCTCCACCCCGGCCACTCTGGCGGGGACGGCGTTCATCAGCACTGAACTGGGGTAGGCGGCTGTGCCGCCGGGGACATAGATGCCCACCCGGCTCAGTCCCCGAACGATCCGGCCCACCCGGCCTCCGTCGGGAGAAGTCCATTCTTCCGTCTTGGTCAGCAGCTTTTCGTTGTAATCCCGGATGTTTCGGGCGGCGTGTTCCAAAGCGGCGATCAGTTTAGGCGGGCAGGCGGCATAGGCCTGGTCCAACCGTTCTGGGCTCAGCTCATAGGGTGCTTTGTGATCGAATTGGCGGGAATAGCGCTCCACTGCCGTCAGGCCCTCCTGCCGCACATTTTCCATAATAGCCTTGACAGACAGCTCGATATCCGCGTTTTTCTCTGCCGCCCTGGCGCGCATGGCGTCTAACTGGCGGCGCTCGGCGAAGCCGTCCGCTTTGATGATGGTCAGCATATCCTTCCCTCCAATTCCCGCTCCACACGGGACAAAAAGTCCGTGATCTCATTTTTGTACAGCTTCATAGACGCGGTGTTGACGATCAGCCGTGCCGACACTTGGGCCACGTCCTCAATGGGCTCCAGGCCGTTTTCCTTCAGCGTAGCCCCTGTTTCCACGATGTCTACGATGCCGTCGGCCAGATCCAGAATGGGAGCCAATTCTACGCTGCCCTCGATCTTGATGATATCCACATCCATCCCCTTGCCCTCGAAAAAGGCACGGGTGACATTAGGATACTTGGACGCGATGCGCCGGGTCTTATAGGTGCCGTAGAAGTCGCTGCCCTTCTTCACTGCCAAAGCAAACCGACAGCGTCCAAAGCCCAGATCCAGCACCTCGTAAAAGGCGCCGCCCTTCTCCAAAATCGTGTCCTTGCCCACCACGCCCAAGTCGCACACGCCGTGCTCCACGTAGGTGATGACGTCGGGCGCTTTCGCCAGCACCGCGTCCAGGGGATAGTTGGGCAGAGCGTGAATGAGCCGCCGCCCCGGATTGCGCACCGGGGTACAGTCCAGCCCCATGGCCTCAAACAGCTCCACCGACTTATCCTGCAAACGTCCCTTGGTCAGGGCGATCCTCAGCCGTTCGCTCATACCGTCAGCCACCTCTCTCCCTCGCTGTCCAGCAGCAGCACCCGGGCCGCGCCCTTTTCCCGCGCCAGGTTCATGGTGCTTTCCAGCGTGCGGCAGGGAGAAAGCTCACAGCTCCCGGCTGGGCGGCTGTCCACCACTGACAGCGCCTGAGCCAGCAGGCCGCGTCCATAGTGGATCACCGTCTCCAGCCTGGACGTCTCCACCGTCAGGCAGGCCCCCACCGCGTCCACGTCCACCGCGAAGCCGATAGCCTCCGCCTTCCGACCAAACTGCTCCATCAGCCCGTCGTACCGGCCGCCGGACAGCACCGGCGCGCCGGCGCCCTCAGCGTAACCCCGGAATACCATGCCGGTGTAGTAGTCCAGCTGGTGTACCAGTCCCAGGTCGAACTGCACACAGTCCCCATAACCAGCGGCGGACAATTCACCGTACAGCCGCCGAAGATGGTCAAGGCTGTCGCAGGATCCCGCCAGCGTCTGGGCCTCGTCCAGCACCTCAACCCCGCCGAACAGATAGGGCAGGCGGCGCATGGCGGCGTAAGCATCCTCCCCCCGGTAAGGCTCCAGAAGATCGTTGAGCAGGGCGAAATTCTTGCCCTCAATGGCGGTACGCAGCCGCTCCAGCTCATCTTGGGGCATATTCATCCGCCCTGCCAGCGCCCGGTAAAACCCAGCGTGCCCCAACTCGATGTGGAACTGCCGCAGACCACAGGCGCGCAGGGAATCCACCGCCATGGCCACCATCTCCAGATCGGCCTTCTCCCCCACCGCGCCGATCATCTCCACGCCGCACTGGGCGATCTCGCTGCTGCCGCCCTGGTGGGCCTGTCCGGAGCGGAACACGGTCTGGTCGTAGTACAGCCGCTGGGGCAGGGCCAGGGTTTTCAGCTTGGTGGCCGCCACCCGGGCAATGGGGGCGGTGCAGTCGGGCCGCATGACCATGATCTTCCCCGAACGGTCAATGATCTTCAGCATGGACTCCTGGGGGATGGGGTTGCCGGACTGGACAAACAGATCATAGAATTCCACCTCAGGGGTGATAACCTCAGTATATCCCCGGCGGCGGAACAGCTCTACCAAGGCGGACTGCACCTGACGGCGCTCCAGGCACTCGGAGAACAGGCGGTCTCGGGTGCCCTCGGGGGTGTTGATGTGGATATTCATTGGGATGGCCTCCAAATTTTTTAGCTCGCTAATGTGATGAATCATACCACATCCCCGCCGATGTGTCAACCCTTGTTTTGCCTGCGCTCCAGCAGCAATTTCACGCCCAGTCCAAACGCAAGACCACCGAGCAAAATGAAGCCGCCCCAAATCACATTCCAATATGGAGATGATACGTCAAACATCATGCAGAGAAGCTCATGCCAGAACGCCCAGCCAGCCGCAATCGCAAGCAGATCGAACAGCAGATAGCTTCCACCCAAAAGATAGACCCATCTCCACCAATAATTATTGCGTCGGTTTTTGAAAAACACGCCCACACCCAGGACACATAAGGTAAGCAAAACCGCCATCAAGAAATAGTACAGCGCCCCTTTGCTCTCCAGTATAGAAAGCCAAAAGTCCGCATATGAATTTCGGTCGATCAATCCCCAGATGCGGTGCAAATGGAACACTCCAAAAAATAGGAAGAACCACGGTTCAAATGCCCCTATTTTCTTCATACAATACCTCATCAAAACAGACTGAACTGACTGCTGTCCGGCAGATCCCCAAAGGCCCCCGCGTCCTTAAGCTGTGTCAGATGAGTGGCAGACACCTTCGTGCAGGCCAGGGAAAATTCCTCGATAGACAAGAAATCCTTCCCTTGCCGCTTGTCCATGATGTCCCAGCCCACCGTCTCGCCCAGGCCGGCTACCGACGTGAAGGGCGGGATCAGTGCCCCTTTCTCCTCGTCCACCAGAAAATTGACTGCATGGGAGCGGGAGATGTCCATCCGGGCAAAGCTGAACCCCCGGAGATAGAACTCATAGCACACCTCCAACGTGGTGAGCATATCCTCCTCCACCGCCGAAGGGCGGTCTTTTTTCTCTTTGGCGTTCTTTTTTGCGTTGATTTCCGCCATTTTGTGTTTGACCACATCCATTCCCCGGCACATATACTTCTCGTCGAACGCCTTGGCCCGGATGGAGAAATAGGCGGCATAGAACGCCAGCGGTCGATGTACCTTAAACCACGCGATCCGGAAGGCCATCATCACATAGGCCACCGCATGGGCCTTGGGAAACAGATAGGCGATCTTAGCCAACGACTCGATGTACCACTCGGGCACGTTGTGCTCCTTCATGGTCTCTTCCCAACCATCCTGGAAGCCGCCCTTTTTCACCTTCCCCTTCCGCACAGCCTCCATGATTTTAAATGCGACTTTGGCGTCTACTCCCTTGGAGATGAGGTAGATCATGATGTCGTCGCGACATCCCACGCACTCCGAGACGCCCGCCGTCCCGTTAATGATGAGATCCCGGGCGTTGCCCAGCCACACGTCCGTGCCGTGGGTAAAGCCGGAGATACGCAGCAGCATATCAAACTGGGTGGGCTGGGTCTCCTCCAACACCCCTCGGGTAAAGCTGGTGTTGAATTCCGGCACCGCCACCGCCCCGGTGGGGCCCAGAACCGGATCGTCGGTGTAACCCAAATGCTCTGAGGTGGTAAACAAACTCATGGTCTTGGGGTCGTCCAGCGGGATCTTCTTGGCATCCTCCCCGGTGAGATCCTCCAGCATCCGGATCATGGACGGGTCATCGTGGCCCAGCATATCCAGCTTGAGGAGGTTGGACTCCATGGAGTGGTATTCAAAATGGGTGGTGATGATGTCGGAATCCTTGTCATCCGCCGGGTGCTGGGCGGGACAGAAATCATAAATTTCCTTATCCTGGGGGATGACCACCATACCGCCTGGGTGCTGGCCTGTGGTGCGTTTGACCCCTTCGCAGCCCTTGGCCAGCCGCAGCACCTCGGCAAAGGGCGCGTCCATCCGCCCCACCAGTTCCAGATATTTTTTGGCATAGCCGATGGCCGTCTTTTCCGCCACCGTGCCAATGGTGCCCGCCCGAAACACATGCTCCTTGCCAAACAGCTCAAAGGTATATCTATGGGCGCTGGACTGGTATTCGCCTGAGAAATTCAGGTCAATGTCGGGCACTTTGTCACCGCCGAAGCCCAGAAATGTCTCAAAGGGGATGTTGAAGCCGTCCTTCTCATAATCCGCGCCGCATATCGGGCACTTCATGTCCGGCATATCCGCGCCGCAGCCATAGGGGTGGGCAGGGTCTTGGGCATAATCGAAATCGGCGTGCTTGCACTTAGGGCAGCGGTAGTGGGCGGGCAGGGAGTTCACCTCCGTGATACCCGACATGAATGCCACCAACGAAGATCCCACCGAGCCTCTGGAACCCACCAGATAGCCATGCTCCAGCGAGTCCTGAACCAACTTCTGGGCGGACATATAAATCACATCATACTCGCACCGAATGATGTCCACCAACTCGGCATTGATACGATCTGTCACGATCTGAGGCAGGTTTTCCCCGTAAAGGCGATGGGCTTTACCCCACACCAAATCCTTCAATTCTCCATCAGAGTTCTCCAGCTTTGGCGCGAACAGCCCATCGGGCAGGGGGCGCACATTGTCGCACCAGTCCGCGATCAGTTTCGGATTGTCGATGACCACCTCATGAGCCTTTTCTTTGCCCAGATAAGAGAACTCCTCCAACATCTCGTCGGTGGTGCGGAAATAGAGCGGGTTGGGCTGGTCGGCATCCTCAAATTCCTTGGCCGCCAGCAGAACGTGGCGGTAGACCTCGTCCTCGGGCTCCATGAAATGGACGTCCCCGGTGGCACACACCGGCTTGCCCAATCGTTCCCCCAGGGCAACTACCCGGCGGTTAAAATTCCTCAGATCCTCCAAATCCCGGGCAATGCGGTTTCCCTCTTTGTCCGGGCGAAGCATATAGGCGTTGTTGGACAAGGGCTGGATCTCCAGATAGTCGTACCAGGACGCGATGCGTTCCAGCTCCCGGTCCTCCTTCCCTGCCGCCACTGCCCGGAACAGCTCTCCCGCCTCACAGGCTGAGCCAATGATGAGCCCCTCCCGGTTCTCATCAATGAGGGACTTTGGCGTGATGGGGTAACGGTTGAAATGCTCCAGATGGGCTTTTGACACCAATTTATAAAGGTTTCGCAGACCAACCTGGTTTTTGGCCAAAATGATCAAGTGGTAGGCGGAGCGCCGACCCCGGCCCCCCCGCTTCTGTCCGGCGAACGCCGCATTGATGGCGGCGGCCCGCTCCACCCCCCGCTCACGCAGCTGTGGAAGCAGCACCGAAAGGATCAGCCCACAGGTCTCCGCGTCATCATAGGCCCGGTGGTGCTGGAACGGGGGAAGTTTCAGCGCGTTCGCCACCGTGTCCAGCTTGTGGTTGGGCAGCTTGGGGCACAGATACTGGGCCAGAACCATCGTATCGAAGTACAGCGGATCAAAGCGCCGGCCCGAACGGGCACAGTATTCCCGGATGAACCCGGTGTCAAAGGCGGCGTTATGCGCACACAATGGCGTATCCCCCGCCCAGTCCAGAAAAGCGTCCACCGCGTCCTCCGGAGCGGGCGCACCCTTCAGCAGCTCGTCGGTAATGCCGGTGAGGGACACAGTCTTAGCGCTGAGCGGGTGCCCAGGTTGGGCAAAGGAGGCGAATTTGTCCACCACTTCCCCGCCCCGGACGCGCACCGCGCCGATCTCGATGATGGCGTCGGTACGGGCATCCAAGCCGGTGGTCTCCAGGTCAAAGGCCACAAACTCCCCATCCAAAGGCATATCCCCAGGGCCATGAACCGCCGCCTGCTCGTCTACATCATTCTGGTAGTACGCCTCTACACCGTACAGGATCTTGATCTTCTCCCCCCGGCCGGAGGCGTTGCAGGCGTCCGGGAAGGACTGCACTACCCCGTGGTCGGTGATGGCAATGGCAGGGTGCCCCCATTCAATGGCCCGCTTCACCACCTCTTTTGTGTCGCACAGGGCGTCCATCATGGACATTTTTGTATGTAAGTGCAGCTCTACCCGCTTATCCGGGGCGGTATCCTTCCGTCCCTCCGGCTTGGGCACCTCATTGATGCCGTATGGCTCCAAAACCAAATCATTGTTGTCAAACCGGCCCAGGGTCAGCCGCCCCTGCACCTGAAGCCGCTGGCCCTTTTTCACCTGGTCGATGATGGGCTTGGCCTCCTCCCCCTCCATAAACCGGGTGATCCGAATGGATCCTGTTAGGTCGGTGATATCGAAACACACCACCCAGGCCTTCCGCCTGGTCAGCTCCCGATGCTCAACATTGAACACCTCGCCCTCTACCAGAACGCTGCCCATATCCAACGCCAGCTCTCCCAGGGGGATGGGCTTTTTCTTGCCGCTGATCTTACCGTAAATTTGCTTCACCCGCTTTTTTCCGCCGCCGGAAGCAGACGCGTCCGAACTTGAGCGCAGCAACTTCCGGCGCATGGCCTCCATTTGCTCCTCTAATCCCTGATCCGGCCCCTTTTTCGGAACCGTGGGTTTCGGTGGGGCAATGGACTTTTCTGCCTCTGGAGAAAGCGCGGGCTTTTTCTCTGAAGCAGGCTCTTTCGGTGTTGGCGCTTTCTGCTCCGCGGCGGGTACGGGCCGCTCCGGCACAGCGGCCTGGGGCTCGTCCACTGTCACTGCGGCCGCGCTGAGCCCAAAGGCCCGTTTCAGGCACTCCTCCGCCTGGGCCAATGTTTCACGTGAAACATCCGTTCCAGTCGCCACTACCTTCATGGCCCGCTGGGCCTTGAGCACCCGCACCTGGACGGGATAGTCCCCCAAAACAGCCAAAACCCCTTCCGGGAAGGGGCAGTTGGCAAAGGTCTGTTGAAAGGTCGGCATAGTGATGTCTCGCTCCTTATCTGTCACTGGCCTTGATGGCATACCAGGCCATGTCGCACACACCCTGGTTGTTTCGATCCGATTTCTCCCGGATTTCCTCAAACTTCATGCCGCATTTGCGCATAACGTCCCCAGAATGCGGATTTTTGACGTCGTGGCGGGCCTTGATCCGTTCCACACCTACCTGATCAAACAGGAAATCAATGACCGCGCCCAAGGCTTCGGTCATGACCCCCTGATGCCACCAGCGCCTTCCTATGCAGTAGCCGATTTCCGGAACCGCTCCGTCCCCATGCCAGTGTACCACATCAACACTCCCGATGGGTTGTGGGCCATTCTCCTTTAAGACAATTGCCCATCTGTAGCAGTCATCCTTCGAATACTGAGAGACCCACTTTCCCAGCAGCATCTCTGTCAGTGACGCATCGCTGTGGGTGGGCCAGGTCAGATATTTCGTCACTTCGTCGTCGCCCGCCCAGTTGTCGAACATGGCCTGGGCGTCCGATACCTCAAACCGGCGCAGGATCAGCCGCTCCGTCTCTATGTACTGCGTCCCAATATGGTTCATGGTGTTCTCCTTATAATGTCTCGATCAGCTTCATCAGGCCGGGCACTAACTGCTCCTCCGGCACCTTGGCCACGATCTGCCCGTGCTTGAACAGTACGCCTTCGCCCTTGCCGCCCGCCAGCCCCGCATCGGCATGGCTGGCCTCACCCGGGCCGTTGACCACACAGCCCATTACCGCCACAGTAATGGGCTTGTCCACATTCTTTAGCAATTCCTCTACTTGACGGGCCATGGGAATCAAGTCAATCTGCGTCCGCCCACAGGTGGGGCAAGCGATCAGCTCCGGCCCCTCCCGGCGCAGGCCGATGGCCTTGAGGACCCGTTTGGCCGCATAGACCTCCTCCACCGGGTCGGCGGTGAGGCTCACCCGCAGAGTGTCGCCGATCCCCAGTGCCAGCAGTCCACCGATGCCCGCCGCCGCCTTCAACTCGCCGATCTCCCTGGTACCCGCCTCGGTGACGCCCAGATGCAGGGGGTAATCGTACCGCTCCGCCATGAGCCGGTAGGCCCCCATGGTGGCAGGAACGGACGAAGCTTTTAGTGACACGCAGATATCCTCAAACCCATATTTCTCCAGCAGCTTGATATGTCCCAGGGCACTCTCCACCATGGCCTCCGGGGTGGGGCCGCCGAACTTGGTCAGCAGCTCCTTTTCCAGGGAACCGCCGTTCACCCCCACCCGGATGGGAATACCCCGCTCCTCGCAGGCTTTTGCCACCGCCTCCACCCGCTCCGGGGCCCCGATGTTGCCGGGGTTGATACGAATCTTGTCAATTCCCTGCTCCGCCGCCTTTAACGCCAAACGGTAGTCAAAGTGGATGTCCGCCACCAGCGGCACCGGGCTGCCCGCTTTCAGCGCGCTGACCGCTTCAGCCGCCCTCATGTCAGGCACCGCCACCCGCACGATGTCGCACCCGGCCGCAGCCAGCGCCCGGATCTGGGCCAAAGTGGCCTCCACGTCGTGGGTGGGGGTATTGGTCATGGACTGGATGGAAACGGGCGCGCCCCCGCCGATGGGGACGCCGCCCACGTTGATCTGTCTGGTCATGCTCCGCACCTGCCTAAGCGAAAATATTCCACACGTCATGGAGTGCCACCACCGCCATCAGCACCAGCAGCACCACGAACGCCCCAGCGTGGACATAGCTCTCGTACCGCTCCGGGATACGGCGGCGACTCACTGCGTAAATTACGCCGTTGAGTAGGACAAAAAAGATCCGTCCGCCATCCAGCGCCGGAATGGGCAGCATATTCATCACCGCCAGGTTGACGGCAATCAGCGCCATAAAGTAAAACACGTTTTGCACACCCATGGCCACCGTCTCTGACTGGGTCCCCACCTCGGACACCACGTCCACCACACCGATGACCCCGGACAGTTCAGACACCGCTACCCGGCCCGTCACCAGATCGCCCAGGCTCATCCAAACGACGCGCACAAAATCGAAGGTCTGGGCAACCCCCTGGCCGATCCGTTCCGGAATGGACAGATCATCCACCTGGCCAAAAATGAGACCAAAGCCGTGATATCTGCCATTCTCAAACTCATAATCGTAACGACCCATGGGAAAATCATTCAGCGCAATCCGCTTCCCGTCCCGCTCCACCACCAGATTCAATCCGCTGCCGTCATTTCGGGATAGGTAGGTCTGCACATCGGCATACAGCCAAATGCCGTGGCCGTCCACGCTGACAATACGGTCGCCCAGCATGAGACCATCCGCACCCTCATGCTGAAAGCCGTCGGCGAACTGGGTAATGACCGGCACACGGGCCTGGGAAACACCCAGGAACAGCGCCACTGTGATGACCAGGCCCAGCACAAGGTTCATAAACGACCCAGCACACAGGATGATGATCTTCTTCCACTCCGCCTGGCGGGCAAAGGCCCGTGGATCACCGGTGTCCTCGTCCTCGCCCTCCATGGCGCAGTAGCCGCCGATAGGGAATGCCCGCAGACTGTAAAGGGTTTCCCCTTCCTCCCATGGCTCCCCTGCTCCTCTCCGGCTCTGCCAGATGGCAGGGCCCATGCCGATGGCAAACTCATTCACCTTCACCCCCAGCAGCTTGGCAGTGAAGAAATGCCCAAACTCATGGATGGCGATGAGCACGCCAAACAGTACAATCGCCAACAGGATATAAAGGAATCTCGCCAAAATGTGTCACCTCACAGCTTGATGGGCCGCCTCCCGGGCGGCATGGTCGGCGTCAAAGATGTCCTCCAGGGTGGGGCGGTCTACTACCGGAACCTGATCCAGCGCCTGTTCCACCAACCGGGGAATGTCCAAAAATCCAATTTTATCCGCCAAAAACAGGGCCACCGCCGCCTCATTGGCGCCATTTAGGATAGCGGTGGACGTACCGCCCCGCTCCGCGCACTCCAATGCCAAACCAAGACAGCGGAAGGTATCAGAATCCGGCTTTTGGAAGGTCAGCGGCGGGCAGGACAGCAGATCCAGCGGCTTGGCCGGACCGGGCGTCCGCTCCGGCCAGGTGAGGGCATACTGGATGGGCAGGCACATATCCGCGCTGCCCAGCTGGGCCAGGATCGCCCCATCCTCAAACTCTACCAGAGAGTGGACGATACTCTCCCGGTGCACCACGATCTGAATACGCTCAGGCGGCATCATATACAGCCGCATGGCTTCGATGAACTCCAGCCCCTTATTCATTAATGTGGCGGAATCAATGGTGATTTTTGCTCCCATCGCCCAGTTGGGGTGTTTCAGCGCCTGCTCTTTTGTGACAAGGGAAAGCTCCTTACAGCTCTTCCCATAAAATGGGCCGCCGGATGCGGTGATAATAAGTCTGCGTACCTCGCCGCGGTTTTTGCACCCTTGCAGACATTGGAAAATGGCGGAATGCTCCGAGTCCACGGGGACGATCTCAGCCCCCTTTTCGCGGGCCCGCTCCATCACTAGCTCCCCGGCGCACACCAGGGTTTCCTTATTGGCCAAGGCGATCCGTTTGCCGCGGTCGATGGCGGCAAGGGTGGGCCGCAGACCGGCCACCCCCACGATGGCGGTGACCACCGTATCCGCCTCAGGCAGGGACGCAGCCTCCAGCAGTCCCTCTTGCCCCGACAGCACCTTTGTATTGGTATCCGCCAGCCGCACCCGCAGATGGTTGGCGGCGTTTTCGTCCACCGCCACCGCCAGCCGGGGCCGGAACTGCCGGGCCTGGGCCTCGGCCAGCTCCACGCTGTTGTTCACCGTGATGGCGGCTACCTCGTGACCGCAACTCTCCGCCACCTTCAGGGTCTGCCGCCCGATGGAACCGCTGGAGCCTAAAATGGAAAGCGTCCTTTTCATTGCAAAACCTCAAAAACCGGAAGGCACTGCACGATGAACAGCACCACCGGCCCACAGAAAATCATGCTGTCGAACCGATCCAGCATCCCGCCGTGACCAGGCAGAAGATGACCGTAGTCCTTTACCCCGTACTGCCGCTTAACAAAAGAGAATGCAAGATCGCCCACCTCGGTGGCCAGAGCGCCGAACAGCCCGCACAGAGCCAGTGGAAGCAGATTGACACCCTCCCCCGCGATTTTGCTGGCCACCAAGCCATAGAGGACGGCGAACACGGCTCCCGAGATAAAACCGCCGATGTAGCCCTCAACGCTTTTATTCGGACTAACCTTTGTGATTCCCCGATGCTTTCCCAAAAATACCCCGGCGAAATAAGCCCCCGCATCAGTAACGAAGGTCAGCAGTACTGCCAACAGCACCAGGTACTTCCCATGCTCCATGCACCGCAGCTCCACCAGCGCGGACAGCGACAGCGGGATGACCACGCCGCCGAACAAACACACCAGCACATGGAAAAAGCCCACCTGGGTACTATACCCGTCATAAGCCCGGATGGCGCACCAGAAACAAACCACCATCACCACAATGGACAGCAGGTTCACATAGGCCGTACCCAACCCCGCCCAGCTTCCCAGGGGCATCAGGGCAGCGGACAGAAGAACCGCTGTCTGCATGGGCAAAGAGAGCTTCCCCTCCCCGGTGGCCCGCATCAGTTCAAAGGCCGCCATAGCGGAGATGACGCACACCACCGCCGTCCAGGCGATGGGAGGCGGCAGCAGCATAACCGCCAGCATAAGGGGCAAAAAAATGACCGCTACGATGATCCGTTTCGCCATGTCACACACCTCCATACCGGCGGGAGCGGCCCTGATAGGCTGCCAGCGCCCGCAGCAGTTCGTCTTTCGTAAAGTTTGGCCAGAGTACATCGGTAAAATAAAATTCGGCGTAGGCGGACTGCCACAGCAGGAAATTAGAGATACGTACCTCGCCGCTGGGCCGGATGATCAGATCCGGATCCGGCACACCGGCGGAATAGAGATATCCGCCAAAGGCATCCGCTGTCAGGTGGGATGGATCCGCCTTTCCCTCCGCACAGTCCAGAGCGAATGCCTTTGCCGCCCGCACCAGCTCGTCCCGGCCCCCGTAGTTCAGGCAAATGTTTACCTGGCAGCCGTCATACCCTTTGGAAATCTCCTCCGTCTCCCGGCATAGGGCCTGGAGATGGGGAGCCAGCGGGGACAGGTCGCCGAAAAAGGCCATTTTCACCTTGTCGCGGGCCATGGTCTCAATGGCCTCGTGGAGATATTTTTCCAACAGGTTCATGATGGACGCCACCTCGTCGGCGGGCCGCTTCCAATTCTCGGTGGAAAACGCGTACACTGTCAGGTACTCCAGCCCCAGCTCCTTGGCGAAGGTGGCAATGGTACGGAAGGTCTCCGCCCCGGCGGCATGGCCCGCTTTCCGGGGCAGACCGCGGCTTTTGGCCCAGCGGCCGTTCCCGTCCATGATAATGGCCACATGGCGGGGCAGATGTTCCAGATCCACTTGAGGTGCCCGAGGGGTCCTACGGCGAAAGAAAGCCATACACACCCATCCTAACTTTATTGATAGTGTTGACAAAAAAGAACCAGTTA
The DNA here is from genome assembly GCA_964498005.1 of uncultured Oscillospiraceae bacterium. Lineage (GTDB taxonomy): Bacteria > Bacillota > Clostridia > Oscillospirales > Oscillospiraceae > Enterenecus. Next base: position 28,167 of record CAZCFU010000003.1, read on the forward strand.
TAAGACCCGGACAGCATACAAGGGGGGCGCGCCCCCCCTTGTATGCGCTGAAAACCTAGATCAGACCGCCATCAGTTCCTTTTCCTTGGCGGCGGTGAGCGTGTCGATCTCCTTGCAGCGCTTGTCTGTCAGATCCTGGAGATCCTTTTCGATCTGCTTGCGGTCGTCCTCGGTGATCTCCGACTTTTTCTCCATGGACTTGAGCGTGTCCATGGCGTCCCGGCGGATGTTGCGGATGGCGACCTTGCCGTTCTCCCCGTACTTGCGCACCTGCTTGGTCAGCTCCACACGGCGCTCCTCAGTGAGCTGGGGGAAAGCCAGACGGATGACGCGCCCATCATTCTGGGGGTTGATGCCCAGATCGGAGGTCTGGATGGCTTTTTCGATGGCCTTTAGGATGCTGCCGTCCCAGGGCTGGATCTGGAGGGTGCGGGGGTCGGGGGTGGAGATGCTGGCCACCTGCTGGATAGGGGTGGGGGTACCGTAATATTCCACCTGGATGCGATCCAGCACGCCGGCGTTGGCCCGACCCGCCCGGACACTGGCAAAATCCCCCTTCACCACTTCGATGGTCTTGCCCATTTTTTCATCGTAGCTTTTGCAGAAATCAGTCATGATCGTTTCCTCCTATGTCTTTCACAATTGTGCCTATTTTTTCCCCGTGTACCACACGGAGGATATTCTCCGGGTCTTTCAGCGCGAAGAGGATGATGGGAATGTTGTTGTCCATACAAAGGGACGTGGCGGTGGAATCCATCACGCCCAGGCGCTGAGCCAACACATCGTCGTATGTGATGCTGTCGTACTTCACCGCGTTTGGATCCTTCACCGGGTCAGCGCTGTACACGCCGTCCACATTCTTGGCCAGCAAAATAATGTCCGCGTTGATCTCCGCCGCACGGAGCACCGCGGCGGTGTCCGTGGAAAAGAAGGGGCTTCCGGTGCCGCAGCCGAAGATGACCACCCTGCCCTTTTCCAGATGACGCACGGCCCGGGAGCGGATATACGGTTCGGCGATGGACTTCATCTCAATGGCGGTCTGCACCCGCACATCCACCCCCTTGTTTTCCAGCACATCGGCCAACGCCAGACAGTTGATGGAGGTGGCCAGCATCCCCATATGGTCGGCCCTGGTGCGGTTGCTCATCCCTTTGCCGTCCTTCAAACCGCGCCAGAAATTTCCGCCGCCCACCACGATGCCCACCTGGACGCCTTCCTCGGCGCAGCGGGCCACCACGTCGCATACCTTTTCAATGACGTCAAAGTCCAGGCCCCGACCGACTTCGCCGCCCAGCGCCTCGCCGCTTACCTTCAGCAGCACGCGCTTGTATTTCAACTCGCTCATAACGCTTATCCTCTCCCATTCCGTGATTTGATCCTGTACATAGACAGTATTATACTGGAAAACCTTCCTTTTGCCTAGAGGTTAAATGAAAATTTTCCGTATATTTTTCCCATAGCGCGGATTGCCGGTCCGCTCCACGTCATATATTGATGGCAAAGGGAAAAGGAGGGCATACTATGGTCTGCCGCATCGCCGATCTGCAATACAAAGAGGTCATCGACATCGCCGACGGTACCCGGTACGGGTTCGTGGGTGACATAGAGCTCGACCCGGAGCGGGGCTCCATAGAGAGCGTCGTGGTGAAAGGGCGGCCCCGCCTGCTGGGCCTGCTGGGCCGGGAGCCGGACGCGGTGTTCCCCTGGTCGGCGGTCAAACGGTTCGGGGAGGATATCATTCTGGTGGACGGCAGATCGCAGGCCCGCCGGGAGCGCTGACTTTTTCTCAAGAAATTGGTGAAAAAATACTTGCGTTCCCCCATGGCTTGTGGTAAAATATCCAGGCATTCCGCACGAGAGCCGATTTTTCGCCCGGTGCCTTCCCTGAAGGTGGGCGGGAAAAATGAAGCTTTCGGAGGTAAAAACCAAATTTAGGAGGAAAAATCAATGGCAGTCGTATCTATGAAGCAGCTGCTGGAGGCCGGCGTACACTTCGGCCACCAGACCCGCCGGTGGAACCCCAAAATGGCCACCTACATTTACACGGAGCGCAACGGCATCTATATCATTGATCTGCAGAAGACCGTGAAGAAGCTGGAGGAGGCTTACAACTTCGTGAAAGAGATGTCCGGCAACGGCCAGTCCCTGCTGTTCGTGGGCACCAAGAAGCAGGCCCAGGACGCCATCCGCGAGGAGGCCGCCCGCTGCGGTAAGTACTACGTCAACGCCCGCTGGCTGGGCGGCATGATGACCAACTTCAAGACCATGCGCACCCGTGTGGACCGCCTGAACCAGCTGAAGAAGATGCAGGAGGACGGCACCTTCGATATGCTCCCCAAGAAGGAAGTCATGAAGCTGCTGGGCGAGATCAGCAAGCTGGAGAAGTATCTCGGCGGCGTGGTCGAGATGAAGAAGCTCCCCGGCGCCCTGTTTGTCGTTGACCCCCGCAAGGAGCGCAACGCCATCAACGAGGCCCGCAAGCTGAACATCCCCATCGTGGCCATCGTGGACACCAACTGCGATCCCGACGAGATCGACTATGTCATTCCCGGCAACGACGACGCCATCCGCGCCATCAAGCTGATCTCCTCCGTCATGGCCAACGCCGTGCAGGAGGGCCGCCAGGGCCAGGACGCCGCCCCCGCCCCCGAGAAGGCTGAGGAGCCCGCCCCCGCCGCTGAGTAAGCGTATCCCCTACCCTGGCTGAGCGTTTCAACACCTAAGCGCCCGCCCACGCGGGCGGGCGCTTTCTTTTACAATTATATTTGGAGGTAACGATATTATGGCAATTACTGCTCAGGATGTAAAGAACCTGCGCGAAATGACCGGCGTGGGCATGATGGACTGCAAGAAGGCCCTGGCCGCCTCTGACGGCGACATGGACAAGGCCATCGAGTGGCTGCGCGAGAAGGGCCTGGCCGCTTCCGCCAAGAAGGCCGGCCGCATCGCCGCCGAGGGCATGGCTTATTCCTGCGTCATCGACGGCGTGGGCGTGGTGGTCGAGGTCAACGCCGAGACCGATTTCGTGGGCAAGAACGAGAAGTTCGTGGACTTCGTCAAGGGCGTGGCCGCCACCGTGGCCGCCTGCGCCCCCGCCGACCTGGACGCGCTGATGGAGTGCAAGTACAACGGCACCGACCTGACCGTCACCCAGCAGCAGCAGGAGATGGTCCTGGTCATCGGCGAGAACATCAAGGTCCGCCGCTTTGCCCGCTTCGCGGACGGCGTTTCCGTCCCCTATATCCACGCCGGCGGCAAGATCGGCGTCATGGTCAACCTGGAAGTCACCGGCGGCATCGACGCCACCGAGGTCGGCAAGGACATGGCTATGCAGATCGCGGCTCTGAACCCCCGCTTCCTGGACAAGGGCCAGGTCACCCAGGAGGTCCTGGACGAAGAGAAGAAGATCCTTCTGGCCCAGATGGCCAACGATCCCAAGATGGCCAGCAAGCCCGACAAGGTCAAGGAGAATATCGTGGCCGGCAAGCTGAACAAGTTCTACGCCGAGAACTGCCTGCTCCAGCAGG